>JAZRBT010000088.1:0-21059 GCA_045635245.1 Candidatus Coprenecus sp. | reverse complement strand
TTGCCGCTTCGGCTTCTGCCAGATTGGGAGGAAATGACTATGTACAAGGTGTTTACTACAATGCTTTTGCATATTTCCTTTCTGCAGAGAAGAATATCAATGACAGACACAGATTCGGCCTGACATTCTTTGGCTCACCGGTTCAAAGAGGTGCCCAAAACTCTTCTACCCAGGAGGTTTATGATATGTTGGGCAACAACTACTATAACTCCAACTGGGGTTATCAGAATGGAAAGGTGAGAAATGCCAAAGTGAGAAATAACCACGAGCCTGTGGCTTTGTTCAACTATGAGTTCACCCCTTCATATGACTGGAAAGTGACTGTGGGTCTTGCTTACAGATTCGGAAGAAACGGATATTCTTCTTTGGACTGGTATGATGCGCCGGACCCTCGTCCCGATTACTACAGGAATCTTCCAAGTTATTATGAGGATGATCCTCAAAAAGCAGCTTGGGTGGAAGAAGGTTGGCTTACCGATGACAATATCAGACATATCAATTGGGACAGACTGTATGAAGTGAACCGAAACAGTTACTTTGATGACAGAATCTACTATAATCCTGTTATCGATGCAGCCTCTACCAGACGTTCAAAATATATTCTCGAAGAGCGCCGTACCGATCAGAATGATTTCAACGCTTCGGCTACCGTACTCAAGAGATTCGGATCTTTGCTCAAAGGAACTTTCGGTTACAATTTGAGAGTCAATAAGACAGAGTATTATAAAATCGTGAAGGATCTTCTTGGTGGTGATTATTGGTTCGATGTGGACCAGTTTGCCGAAAGGGATTATGGTTCCGGAGATTCTTACCAGAATAACCTTTTGACCCCTAATCACGTTGTGAAAGAGGGAGAAAAGTATGGTTATGACTACTATGCCCAGATAAGAAACCACAGAGTGTGGACCAGCTGGGATTTGAATTATGAGGGATTCCAGGCTACTCTTGGTGCAGAGGCAGGATACAATACTTTCTGGAGGGAAGGTTTGTTCCAGAAAGGTCTTTTCCCCGAGAACTCTTACGGTCCTTCTGAAAAGCAGAATTTCTTTACCTATTCTGCGAAATTGGGATTGAATTACAAGTTCACCGGTCAGAATATGATTTATGCAAATGTGGGATATTTCACAGTTGCTCCATTCTTTGATGAGGCGTTCCTCTCACCCAGAACCCGCAACAGTGTGGTTTCGGGACTTACCACTGAGAAGATTTTCAGTGCCGATATCAATTACTCTTTGAGAGTTGGAAATTTTGCATTGAGAGTGACCGGTTTCTTTACCGATATTAAGGATCAGACCGATTTGATCAGTTTCTATGACGATTTGCAGAGAGCTTTCACAAACTTCTCTATGACAGGTATCGACCAGAGAAATTTCGGTGTTGAAGCAGGTATTAAAGTTCCTATCTACGGAGGTCTTTCTTTGGAAGGTGCTCTTAGCTACGGACGATATGTATATACTTCAAATCCTAATGTGACCCAGACTATCGACAACAGCGAGAAGATTGTTCTCGATAATCAGAAAGTCTATTGGAAAGGTTACAGAGTGGCAAGAACTCCTCAACTTGCATCTTCTTTGGGTCTTGAGTGGAGAGGTCCTGACTATCTGTTCATCGGTCTGGATGTAAACTATTTTGACGGAATGTATATCTCGATGAATCCTTTGCGCCGCACCGACTATGCTACAGTGGGAATGGATTTGAGCACCCCAGAAGGGGTCGCTGCAATGCGTCAGATGACCGATCAGGAGAGATTCCCCGGAGCATTTATTGTCAATGCAAGTATCGGCAAGTCTTGGTCAATCCAGCGCAAATACTACTTGGGAGTCAATCTGAATGTAAATAATCTCCTCAATAACAGAAACATCAAATCCGGAGGTTATGAGCAGATGCGTCTTTCGGCAAATAAAGATGCTTCAGGCAATGTGATGAGTTATACTCCTTTTGATTCCAAATATTTCTATTTGTATGGAATCAACTATATGATTAATGTTTATTTCAGATTCTAAGGTTATGCGAAGCAGTATTAAAATATCAGTTGTTTTAGTGGCAATGTTCTTTGCCTTCGGAATGGTTTCAGGATGTAAGAAATTTACTGAGCCTGAACCTTACAACCCTCCGGTTATGGAACCTACTATGACTTTGGCCCAGTTCAAGGCACTCTATAAAGGTACTCCCATTGAGATTACTGACGAGAGCATTGTCCTGGAGGGAAAGGTTATCAGCAGTGACAGGACCGGAAATGTTTACCGCTCTTTGTATATCGAAGACGAGAGTGCCGGACTTGAAGTAAAAATCGGAAAGACAGGTCTTTACAATGATTATAAATTGGGACAAACCATTTATATCAAACCCAAGTATCTTTACCTCGGTGCTTACGGTGAGAGTGTTCAGTTGGGAGCCGCTTCTGTGGAAGAGAAATATGAGACTTCTTATATTGATGCTCAGGAACTTATCAACCGTACCATTATAAAGGGTGCTTACGGGGAGCCTCTTCCTACCCACGAGATTACCTCCGGTTCGATGATCAATGAGGCTATGGTTTGCCGTTATGTCAAACTAAACAATGCGGTGTATCAGGGAGGTGAAGATGGTTTGAGAACCTGGGCAGTAAAACAGGATGCCTCTTTGGGTGTCGAGGCTGCATACGGTCAGCAGAACTTCAAGATAGACAATAAGGTAGTGGTAGTCAGAACCAGCGGATATGCAGCTTTCGCTGATGTCCCTGTAGGAATGGAGACCGGCGATGTATGTAATCTAACCGGTATCTTGACCAAGTTCTATGATACCTACCAATTGGTGTTGTTGCAAGTTGAGGATGTAGAGAAAATCGATTAATCTCCGATAGAATGAAAAGAGTACTTTTTATAGCATTGTTTGCAGTTGTTTTGTTTTGCAGTGGATGTTCTGATAAGGCTGCGACAAAGGCAGCACAAGTTGCTGATGAGTTTGTGGAGAGTTATTACCACGCCGATTATGCCCGCGCTTATGAGTACGTGGAACCTGCTTTGGGTGAGTTGGTTAAAGAGGCTCAGATGGCAGTAGAGGCATTGTCTGAGGATGTCAAGGAGGAGTTGTTCTCCCTTTCTTCTCAGACAGAGGTCGTAAGAAAAGATTTGCAGAAAGGGGAAAATGGGGAGATAACAGTTTGGTATGATGTCATTATTCCTGCAGAGGGGGAGATAGTAAATCATATGGTAACAGTGGTGTTCAGTGATGAGCGCCAAAGATGGGAAGTTGTGGAGATACGATAATGGAGAGGCTTGTAGATAATCATACCCATTCCTGTTTCTCTGCCGATTCCAAAATGGAGTTGGACGATGCTGTAAGAGTGGCACAGGAGGCAGGGCTGCAAGGTATTGTATTTACCGATCACATCGATTTGGGAATTCCTGACGGAGGTCCACAATTCAATTTCGAAATCCCCTCCCAACAGCAGGCAATAGATGCCACTATCGAAAAGTTCAGAGATTCCTCTTCAGACTTTTTGATTCTTAAAGGGGTGGAGATTGGTGTGGATTTGGGTTCAATGCCCTTGATTGATAATATCTTGCGCAATCATAAATTTGATACTGTGATAGCTTCACAGCATCTTATCGAGGGATTTGACCCTTATTATGGCGGCTACTACGATGCCTATGATTATAAGGAGGCTTACGGAAGATATCTGGAGGTCTTTTACAAAGGTATTACCACAATGAAAGATTTCGATATCCTTGGTCATTACGACTATATCGTCAGGTATGCCTCTTATCCTCAGGTTAGCATAGCTTATTCCGATTTTGGAGATATTCTCGATACAATTTTCCGTTATTTGATAGAAAATGGGAAAGTATTTGAAATAAATACCAAAACATATCAGCTTTACAGGGGAAGAACTCCTGTTCTGGATATAGAACTCTTGATGCGTTTTAAAGAATTGGGCGGAGAGGCAATAAGTTTCGGTTCGGATGCCCATAACATTTCAAGGATTGCCGAGAAATTCGACTGGTGCCGCGAAATCGCCCTCTCAGCCGGATTGAAGTACGAGGCATTTTTCAAAGAACGAAAACCTCAATATATATCCTTGTAAATCTATTCTAAGAAAAATAGAGGTCGGGTCAAAAATCTGTATGATATGATGTGACCCGGCCTGTTTTGTTTTGAATCAATAAATTTTACTTTGTTGATAAATATATGCTTTTGTTTTCTTTTATCCCTGTTCGTTGGGGTTGAGTGTATTTTAATAAATCTTTTCTTTTGTGGCGCTGCTTAATAATAGTTGCTTTATTGTTCTGCAGGTTATTTGCGAGTGGTAAGGGTATATTGCTTAGAATCATTGGATTAGATGTTTTTGTTGCGGTCTTGTTGGCATAATTTTTGAAAAATTTTAAATATAGTCGCGACATATTATGAAACGAACAATTACAACTTTAATAATTGGTATTTACTCCATAGTTGGTTTGAATGCCCAAAATAATAGAGAAGAACTCCTAGAACAGTATAGATACGATCCGGATCCATACGGATGGATTGATAAGGAAACGGGATGGATGAATGCGGTAGAAAGTTTCTATTGTGATGTGAGAATCAATGGATTGCAATTATGTAAAACAGTTTCGGAGAGTGAATTTTATCAAATAATGGGAGGTGTGAATGACTCTATAAGTGAGTGGGGATATTTTATGTATTTAGATAGAAGTATTGCTCAACAGAGCATAGAATTATCTCCAATAGCAATAAATCCGGCGCCCAAATATGACTACTTTGTATGTGAGCAAATAAAAGATCCAGTAAATAATGTCAGAGGTATAACTCTTATCTCATTTGAATTAAATACTCCCAATTTTATATTCAATGAAAAGATTAGAGTTGGTGATCACATAGATAAACTTCAGGAACTAGGAGGAAGTACTTATATAGTTGCGGAATATGATTCATCTTGGGGATATGGTGAGATTCTATGGAGTCCGGGTACTCCATTTCCTAGAGAATATAAGCACAATGGAGCAGAAGTTCCTACATTTTCTTTCAATCAAAATGGTATAATAATATCTATCTTATTTTATGAACACGGAGCATAGACAAGAGGTAGGAAGGCAATTCAATCATTGTAAATAGATAAGGGTCATATGAAAAGGTTTTTGATTTTTTTTATGGTAGTGTATACTTCTTTAATTAGTCTTTTTGCGCAAGGAAATACGGATGGGCGTAATTCTGTATATAGTATGATAGATACTTGTACAGGATGGTATAACTTGGAAGAAACATTTTACAAGCATATTCGAATAAATGGTCATCAGTTGAGTAGAACAATCTCAGAAGATATTTTTAACTCAGCGATGGGTGGAGCTCCTGATTCAATATGTGTAAAATATGGTGATTTCTTATATTTTGACAGGACTTTATCGCAGAATAATAAAGAGCTGTCGCCAATTAATGTAGTACCAGTAAGGAAGAAAGATGTTATAGTTCAAAGTTCTCTGACAAATAGGCAAACAGGTGAAAATGGGATTACTATGTTGTACTTTTCATTAAATACTCCTAATTTCATCTTCAATGAAAAGATTCGTGTTGGTGATCATATAGATAAACTTCAGGAATTGGGTGGAAGTTGTTATACTCTTAAGGAATTTGATCAATACGATGGAGTAATATTGTGGTATCCCTCATCTGAATTTCCTGAATATGAAAAGTATGAAGGGGCAGAAGTTCCTGAATTTCATTTTAATCAAAATGGTATAATAACCAAAATCATTTTTTGGCAACACGGAGCATAGACAAGAGGTAGGAAGGCAATGCAATTAATCACTGTAAATAAAAGATTATGAAACAGGTTTATTTAATTTTATTGTGCGCAATCTTTACAATCACAGCGCAAGCTCAAACAAATAATGGGACTACCCAACAATCGTATAATCCGGAAACAGGATGGCATATCAATGATTCACCTTTTTATGCAAATATCCGAGTGAATGGTTTGCAGATGTATCATACAGTTTTGGAGAGTGAGTTCTATACAGTAATGGGTGGTGTTTATGATTCTGTTAATTATTGGGGGTCTTTAATGTATTTCGACAGGAGTATTGTCCAACAGGCTAAGGAAATATCTCCTATAAATATTAATCGGGCTCCTAAATATGATTTAATTAAGGTAGAGGGGGCAAAGAACTCTGAGGGAGAATATATAGGAATAACCCTTATTGGATTTTCATTGAATACCACCAACTTTATATTTAATGAAAAGATTAGAGTTGGTGATCACATAGGTAAACTTCAGGAATTGGGAGGAAGTTGTTATACTCTTAAAGAATTTGATGAATATAGGGGAGGAGGAGTTATATTATGGGATCCATTGTCATCTGTCTTCCCTGATGAAGATAAGTACGAGGGTGCAGAAGTTCCTAGATTTTATTTTAACCAAGATGGTGTAATAACCAGAATCTCTTTTTGGCAACACGGAGCATAGGCAAGAGGTAGGAAGGTAATTCAATTAATCACTGTAAATAAATGCTTTAATTATGAAACGAATAATTTTATCAGTTGTATTTCTGTTAGTGCCGGTTTTGTGCCTTTTTTCACAATCATACAATAATCAGGGAGAATGGTACAATCAGCATAAAATTGGTGGATTAAGGTTAATGAAGCCTTATGACTTTAGTCTTTTTGTTAAAATGCTATCTTGTGCTCCTGATTCTATTGACGCGGACGGCGATCTCTTATTTGTAGAAAATACTATGACTCAGAATGCTGGGAATTTGTCTCCGATAAATATACCCCGTGCACCGAGGAAGGATAGAATAAGTATTCTGGAAGATGTTACTGATATGTCATCCTTGAATAATAAGGTGACTTTAACAGGATTTAATCTTAGGACACCAAAATGGGCTTTTAATGACCTCATACGCGTAGGAGATAGTATTGAAGATTTGCATCAGCTTGGAGGATGTTGTTATACTGTTTCCCCATATGAAAGTATGAGGAATTGGGGAGTTTTACTATGGTCTCCAGAGGAATCATTTCCTGATGACTTGAAATTCATTGGAAGTGAATGTGTTCACTTTTATTATGACAATGAAGGGATAATTACAGGGATTACCTTAGATCTTAATATGCTATAATAATTAATCCTTGTGGATATGTAGTAAAAATGGCCAGGTCTCTTTTGTGGTTGACCTGGCCTGTTTTTATTTTTTCTTGGAGTAGTTCTCTTTATATTTTTTTCTCATCTCTTTTGTCATCCGGTTGGTGCTACGGAGATATTCAAGCCATTGTTTCTCGGTGAGGATATTCATAAAGGAACTGTCTATTTTGTTACCCCATTTTTCTTTAATGCGCTGATATACAATGAATTCTTGTGTTCCGGACTGTTTCATCAGCTGCATCTCGTCATACATTGATCTCATATCGTGCTGCAGCACCGAGTCGATAAAAAATGTCTGGTGGGGCTCGAGTTTAAGGAGTTTTTCGAGTTTGTCCGCCTCCTCTGTAGCAATCTCCTCAGGGGTCTTTTCTTCCTGTTGGTTTTGTGCCGAAAGTGTGGTGGCAAGGGCTAAAAAGAATACAATGCTCAAGGTTTTGAGTAATATGCTCTGTCTCATTGTTGTGAAATCTCTAAAAAAATACTATTTTTGATTTTTATTGCAAATTTATAAATAATACTGATATGATTAAAAACTTTCTAAAATACGCTATCTGCGTAGCAATGGCCCTGCTGATGGTAGAGACAGGGAATGCTTGTTCTAACGTATTAATTACCAAAGGAGCATCTAAGGATGGATCTGTTTTGATTTCCTATTCTGCTGACTCTCACCAACTTTACGGTGAGTTATACTTTACTCCGGGCGGAACTTTCAAAAAAGGAACTCTTTTGGATATCGTGGAGTGGGATACAGGAAAATATTTGGGACAAATCGACCAAATCAGAAAAACATACACTACTGTCGGAAATATGAACCAACATCAGGTGATCATTACCGAGACCACTTATGGCGGACGTAGCGAATTGTATGATCCTAAAGGAATTATGGACTATGGTTCATTGATTTATGTAACTCTTCAAAGGGCAAAATCGGCTCGTGAGGCTATTCAAATTATGACCGACCTTGTTGCCGAGTATGGTTATGCTTCTTCAGGTGAATCATTCTCTATCGGTGATAAAGATGAGGTTTGGATTATGGAGATGATTGGTAAAGGAACCAAAGAGAAAGGTGCTGTTTGGGTAGCGACCAGAATTCCTGACGGATATATATCTGCTCACGCAAATCAGGCTCGTATCGACCATATCAACTTCAATGATCCTGAAAACTGGTTGTACTCGAAAGATGTCGTTTCATTCGCTCGTGAAATGGGCTATTTTGAAGGAACAGACGAGGAATTCAGTTTCTGTGATGCATACGCACCTATCGATTTCGGAGGAATGAGAGGTTGCGAAGCGAGAGTATGGAGTGCGTTCAATATCCTTGGCGGTGGTAAAATCGGAGATAAGAATGCAGAGGAATATTTGGATTTTGCAATGGGTTACAACCCTGAAAACAAAATGCCTTTGTATATCAAACCTGCTCAGAAAGTGGGCGTTAAAGAGGTGGCTGACGTTATGAGAGACCACTATGAAGGAACTCCAATGGATATGACTTGCGATGCAGGTGCAGGTGGACACCATACCCCTTACAGATGGAGACCTATGTATTTTGAAGTAGATGGTCAGGAGTATTTGAACGAAAGAGCAATTGCTACCCAACAAACCGGTTTCTGGATTGTTTGCCAAAGCCGTAACTGGCTTCCCGATGAAGTTGGTGGTATTCTTTGGTTTGGAGTGGATGATGCAGCAACTTCTTGTTTGACACCTGTTTATACCAATATCACAAGAGTTCCCGAGTGTATTGCAGTTGGTAATGGCAATATGTTGGAATACTCTCCTACATCATTGTTCTGGCTAACCAACAGAATTGCAAACTTTGCTTATATGTTGTATGACCGTGTTGCTCCTGAAGTACAAGCTGCTGCTGACAAGTTTGAAACTGAAGCTATCGAAGAGGTTAAAGATATCGATGCCAGAGCAATGGAACTTCTTAACTCTAAGCAGAAAGATGCCAAAGAAGCAGTGGAAGTGCTTATCACTGAGTATTCTATCAGCAAAGCTCAATCGTTGTTCGATCTATACAAGAACCTTGACACATACCTTCTTGTAAAATATATGGACGGTAATGTGAAAGTTCAGAATGAGGATGGTTCTTTCAAAAATAATGGCAACAAAGCAGGAATTCCTGACTCGCCAATCCAACCCGGTTACAGCCAAAAATGGAAAGAGGCTGTGGTTAAAGATGCCGGAGAGGTGTTGAAAGTGAAATAGTTTTATTTAGGAAGAAGACTCAATAATGTTCGATTTTATAAAAATGTCGGTAGTGGATATCCTCGATATAATTCTTGTCGGGATATTGATTTTCCAATTGTTGAAACTGGCGAAGGGAACTTCGGTTTTCAACATATTCCTGGGAATACTATTGATATATTTGACCTGGATTGTAGTATCTGCTCTGAATATGAAGTTGTTATCTTCGATTTTGGGGCAGGTGCTCGGTGTGGGTGTCATCGCGCTGATTGTTATCTTCCAGACCGAAATCAGAAGATTCCTGCTTCATATCGGTGGAAAATATCTCTCTCGGACAAATGGGAATTTCTTGACAAGATGGCTTTTTGGAAAGGCTGAGAATGAGATGGGTGCTACCTCTATTGATGAGATTGCAGATGCTTGCAGAATGATGGCAGAGACCAAGACAGGTGCGCTGATTGTGATTCAGCATAATGCCTCATTGGCGTTTGTTACCCAGACCGGGGACATGATAGATGCCACTATCAGCAGAAGGCTTATCGAGAATATATTTTTCAAAAACTCCCCTTTGCACGATGGGGCGATGGTTATCTCCAGAGACAGAATAATGGCTGCAAGATGCACCCTTCCGATTGTGAAGAATCCGAATATTCCTGCCCAATATGGTATGAGGCACAAGGCGGCAGTAAGTATCACTCAGGATACAGATGCCGATGCGATTGTGGTTTCGGAGGAGACTGGGAAAATCTCTTATGTTTCAGCAGGGGAACTGAAGACGATAACGAGTATCAGTGAATTGAAACTCTCGATTGAGAATTCTTTCAGGAAAAACTAAGCAACAGATTTATTGCCGGGAAGTAGTTTTGCTTACCGGCTTTTTTATTGAAAATTTGGACTCAGTACCGTTGATTATCCGCTTGATGTTGCTGATGTGGCTCAGCCATATTATGATGGCGGTTACGATACTGAAAATCTTCATTGTGAGGGTCTCTTTGGGGAATATCCACAAGGCGAACACCGAGTTGATCATTATCGGATAGAAGAGTACCGCAATGAGTACCGATAGTGATATGTATTTTGTGAATATCATCATTATCAGGAATATAACCAGGCATATCAACATTGCCAAGGGGTGCATAGCTCCCATTATTCCAAACAGGATGGCTACTCCTTTGCCCCCTTTGAATCTGAAGAATATGGGGAAAATGTGTCCAAGCATTGCTGCCATTCCTAAGGTGAGCTGCAGTGTGGCAAAGGTTTCACTGTCGTGAGGTATATTTGTGAGGTATGCCAGATGTACTGCCACTGCCCCCTTAAAGGCATCTATGATTAGAACGGTGATTCCCGATTTCCATCCGTATGTTCTTTGGACGTTGCTCGCTCCGGGGTTTCCGCTGCCGATGAGTCTGATATCCTGATTATAGAGGAGTTTGCATAACAAAATGGCTGATGAGGCAGAGCCCATCAGATATGAAGCCAATAGCAGTGCAGTAATCTCCAATATCATTCCAGCAAAACGATTAGATTACAAATATAAATTATTTTGGTATATATTTGCATTTATGGAGAATGAAGTCAAAATAGAGTCAAAGTTAGGTTTTGATAAATTAAGGGACTCGGTGTCGAGAAATTGTTCTACCCTTTTTGCCAAGGAGATGGCATCGGAGGAAAAGGTTTCTGTCGTGGCGTCAGAGGTTTCGCACCGTCTGATGCTGGTAGATGAGTTCAGGCAGATACTTATGTTTGAGCCCTCTTTTCCCGACAGTCCTTTTGTAGATTGTATCCCTTTTCTGATTCCTCTGAAGAGTGAATATGCTTATATCGATTTGATTTCGCTCTCCAAACTTCGTGAAGCCCTCGATCTGCTCCGTAGAATTTTGTCTTTTTTCTCAAATTGCAAGGAGGGCAAGTATCCACAACTTAGAAAGTTAAGTGAGCCTGTCATATCATTTCCGGAAGTGGCTAGGAGGATAGATACCATTTTGGACAAATATGGAAATGTGAGGGACAATGCTTCTGAGGAGTTGGCTGCCATAAGGAGATCCATCAGGGAGAAGGAGGGGATTGCTTCGCGCAGGATACAGGCAATTTTGAAAAAGGCGCAGCAGGACGGTATTGCTGACAGTGAGGCTACTGTTTCAGTCAGAGATGGCAAACTGCTGATTCCTGTCGCTTCGGGTAACAAGAGGAAGGTTCCGGGACTGGTATATGACGAGTCCTCTTCGGGAAAGACCTCTTTTGTAGAGCCTTTGGAGGTTGTGGAGATTAACAATCAGGTGAGGGAACTCCATTTTGACGAGCAGAGGGAGATTATCAGGATTCTTTCGCAGTTCACCGATTTTCTACGACCATATATTGATGATATTGTGCAGTCGGGAGAGTTTATGGGAATGCTCGATTTTATCAGGGCGAAGGCGATAGTTTGTGCCAGATTCCAGGGGGGAATGCCGATTTTGTCTGTGAATGGGGAGGTTATTCTGAAAAAGGCGCGTCATCCTCTTTTGGAAGAGGCTCTCAGGAAAGAGGGAAAAGCGATTGTCCCTTTGGATATAACATTGACTTCAGAAAAGCGGATTCTGCTGATTTCAGGTCCTAATGCCGGTGGTAAATCGGTGTGCCTCAAGACTGTAGGTTTGTTGCAGTATATGATGCAGTGGGGATTGTTGATTCCGGCTGCAGAGAGTTCGGAACTCTCCATCTTCAAAAGCTTCTTCGTGGATATCGGGGATGACCAGTCGTTGGAGAACGATTTGAGTACATATAGTTCCCATTTGATGAATATGAAAGAGGTGGTGGAAGGGGCTGACAACAAGAGTCTTGTGCTGATAGATGAGTTCGGATCGGGAACGGAGCCTGCAGCGGGAGGAGCCATTGCCGAGCAGCTGCTTTATGAGTTGGAACAAAGGGGTTGCTATGGTGTGATCACCACCCACTATACCAATCTGAAATTCTTTGCCAACAACAGTAACCGTATCGTAAATGGTGCGATGATGTTTGATGTGCAGAAAATTATGCCGATGTTCAAATTGGAAATCGGTCTTCCGGGAAACTCGTTCGCTTTTGAACTTGCCCGTAAGATAGGTCTTCCCGAATATATTGTAAAAGGTGCTGAGGAGAGGGCAGGCAGCGATTATGTCACTATCGAGAGGAATTTGCGAAAAATCGCAAGAAACAAACGGCAACTCGAGGAGAAACTTACCAGAATCAAGGCTACCGACAAGACTCTGGACAATATTACCGAAAAATACGAAAAGGAACTTACTGAGATCAAGTCACTCAGAAAGAGTATTATAGAGGAGGCGAAGAGGGAGGCTCAGGAGATTCTTTCATCTGCCAACAAGAAGATAGAGAACACTATCCGCGAGATTAAGGAGTCGCAGGCGGAGAAAGCCCGTACTGCTCTGGTACGTAAGGAGTTGAAAGATTTTACAGAGAGTCTGGAGGATACTCAGAACAAGAGTCAGACCGATGCCAAAATCGAAAGAAAGATGGCCCAGATTATCGAAAGGAAGAAGCGTCAGCAGGAGAGAAAGGCCAAAAGGGCTTCAGAGGCATCTTCATCAGTCAATAATGCTGCACCTCAGGTGGCAGTGGTGGAGATTCCAGAAATAAAAGTGGGCTCTTATGTGAAGGTCGAGGGAAGTGAACTTGTCGGGGAGGTGCTTTCAATCTCAGGCAAGAAAGCCTCTGTGGCAGTGGGAGATATCATTTCAAAGATAGAACTTGCCAAACTTTCTCCCATTACTTCCAACAAATTCAAGAATATTGCAAAACCTGTTCCCGCAACTCAGAAAATGAGTGCTTCGATCAGTGACAGGAAACTTAATTTCAAGCCCTCTATCGATATTCGTGGAATGAAACTCGAGGAGGCGATAATGACCGTCACCCATTTTATAGATGATGCGATGATGGTAGGGGTGGGGGAAGTCTCTATCCTGCACGGAAAGGGGAACGGAATTTTAAAAGAAGAGATAAGAAAATATCTGAAGATAACACCCGGTGTGGTTTCATTTGCGGATGAGCACGTGGAGAGGGGAGGAAGTGGAATTACAATCGTAAAATTATGATATTGAAAGAGTTTGCGGAACTCTTATTTCCGCGTAAATGTTGTGTGTGCGGTCAGGAGCTGGAGATGGATGAGCAACATATCTGTCGGAATTGCCTGTCCGATATCCCTTATACTTATTTCTGGAAGTGGAGAGAGAACCCTGCAGAGCAAATTCTGTGGGGGAGAACTTATTTTCAGAATGTTGTCTCTCTTTTCTACTATTCGAGGGATAATGATTATTCACATCTTGTAAGGAAGGTAAAGTATGAAAACGGAATCCCTCTGGGGCAATATCTCGGAAGGCTCCTCGGAGAGTTTTCCAGGGAAGTGTTCTCTGATGTGGATTGCATAGTCCCTGTTCCGGTACATTTTTTCAGACTTTTTGGACGGGGGTATAATCAGGCAGAGGTAATCTCCCGTGGAATTTCTGACGGATTGGGAGGTGTGCCGGTAGAGAGTTCCCTTTTGAGGCGCATCAGATATTCTTTTTCGCAGACCAAGATGTCGATGGAGACCAAATGGGAGAATGTGGCAGGTGCTTTTTCTTTGGGCAGTGAGAGTGTCGTGGAGAGGGTAAAAGGAAAGCACATCCTCCTGGTGGACGATGTGCTAACTTCCGGAGCAACTGCCCAGGTTTGTTATGAGCTGTTGCAAAATATATATGGAGTGCGGGTTTCTTTCGCTACCCTTGCTTTTGTACAGAGGTAAATGCTTCTTTGATAAGTTCTACAGAATCAAGAAGTTCCCATCCGAAGAATTGAAGTTCTTTCTCTACTTTCTCTCCGTTTCTGATTACTTCGCATTTCTTGGTGAAAGGGTCTCTTCCGAAGTGTCCGTATTGTGCAGTGGGGAGATAGATAGGGTTGTTCAAACCGAACTTGCTGATGATTTTTGCAGGGCGCAAGTCGAAAAGTTCTCCAACTTTTTGTGCAATCTCTCCGTCTGAAATGGTCAAAGAAGAGGTTCCGTAGGTATTGACATAGATACTTACAGGTTTTGCAATACCGATAGCATAAGAGAGCTGTACCAGAATTTCTTTTGCAACTCCTGCTGCAACAAGGTTTTTGGCGATGTATCTTGCCATATATGCTGCCGAACGGTCTACCTTGCTGGGGTCTTTTCCTGAGAATGCACCACCGCCGTGTGCCCCTTTTCCGCCGTATGTGTCAACGATGATTTTTCTTCCGGTAAGTCCGGTATCTCCGTGAGGACCGCCAATCACGAATTTTCCTGTAGGATTTACGTGAAGGATAAGGTTTTCGTCAAAGAGTTTCTGAGTCTTTTCGGGAAGACGCGACAATATTCTTGGGATAAGGATATTTTTGATGTCGTTGTAGATGCGCTCGTGAAGAGCCTTGTCGTTTTCCAATGAACCGATAACTCCATCAGGCATAGCCACAAAGTCATCGTGCTGGGTAGAAAGTACGAATGTGTGGACTCTTACGGGGTTGTGATTGTCATCGTACTCTATGGTAAATTGAGATTTTGCATCTGGTCTGAGGTAAGGCATAGGAGAGTTTTCCTCTCTTCTGATTTTTGCCAATTCGATTAGAGCGATGTGAGACAATGTTACAGGAAGTGGCATATACTCCTGTGTGTCGTCGCAGGCGTAGCCGAACATCATTCCCTGGTCGCCGGCACCTTGTTCCTCCTGAACCACACCACGGTTAATGTCGGGTGACTGTTCGTGAAGAGCTGAAAGGATTCCGCACGATTTGGAATCAAACATATATTCTGCTTTTGTGTATCCGATTTTTTCAATGACTTTTCTCGATACACTTTGAATGTCAACATAGGCATCTTCCGACTTAACTTCTCCTCCGATAACTACCAATCCGGTGCTTACGAAAGTTTCGCACGCTACCTTTGCATTAGGGTCTTGTCTGAGAAAGTCATCAAGAATAGCATCTGAAATCTGATCTGCTACTTTATCGGGGTGCCCCTCTGACACTGATTCTGATGTAAATAGGTATGACATAATAATTTAAGTGTTTGTATATAAAAAAATAAATCTCTTCCGCTAATCCGGAGAGATTTTAACTAAAAACACTAACTATATGAAATTTATATTTTAGCATTTTTTAGTGTGGTTGCAAGCAATCAAATCTCTCCACATTAACAACGGTGCAAAAGTGTAAATAAAAATTTAGATATCCAAAAAAAAGTGGTAAATTTGTTGATTGGAATAAAATGAAACCATTATAAACTAAAAAATCAAACCAATGAAACAAACAATCAAAAAGATTGCATTGTTAGCGATTTGCTTATTCGCATCGTTCTCAATGATGGCTCAGGTAACTACCTCTTCTATCAGTGGTAACATTACCGACACCAACAAAGAAGATGTTGCAGGAGCAACAGTTATCGCTATCCACACCCCTTCGGGTACTCAGTATTATTCAATTACCGATGCAAATGGTAATTTCCGTATCCTAAACATCCTGCCCGGTGGTCCTTACACTGTCGTAGTGGAAATGCTTGGTTATAGAAAAACCGAGGTTACCGGTGTTAATGTGGCACTTGCCGACAACTTTGTAGTGAATGCTGTGTTGCAGGAGGAATCTCTAAATTTGGATGAAGTTGTCATCGTAGCAGAGAGCCTTTCATCCAATATGCGTTCTGACAGATCAGGTGCGTTGACCTCTATCAATGCAAAAGCGATCGAGTCGCTACCTGTAATCAGCCGTGACCTTGAAGGTCTTGTAAAACTTACTCCTCAGGCTTATGACTCAGGAAATGGTCCTTCAATCGGTGGTGGTACATATCGTCAGAATAACTTCACCATTGACGGTGCTGCATCAAACAACGCTTTCGGTATCGGTCAAAGTATGCCTGCCGGCGGTTCTCCTATCTCAATGGATGCTATCGAGCAAATCACCGTAAACGTAACCCCTTATGACGTTCGTCAGAGCGGTTTCTTGGGTGGTGCGATGAATGCGATTACCCGTTCAGGTAGCAACAAATTCGATGCATCTGTTTACTCTTATTTCTACAATGAAAAATTCAGAGGAGACAAAGTTGGTGACAACACTCTAAGATTGAACCCTGAACAACACTTGATCGTAGGTGCACGTGTCGGTGGTCCTATCATCAAAAACAAATTGTTCTTCTTCTTGAACTTCGAAATGCAAAGAGATACATCTCCAGGACCTTCAAGAGTGGCTTCGACTCCTGAAAGACCATATACCAATGGTAATGACGGTGTTGCACGTCCTTCAGCTTCTGTGATGGATGCTCTTTCAAACTACCTTGTCAATCAATGGGGTTACAATCCGGGTGCTTACCAAGGATATAACTCCCAAAATCCCGGAATGAAGATTTTGGCCCGTTTGGACTGGAACATCAACAATAACCACAAATTGAATGTCCGTTACAACCTTACAAACTCAAAATATCCTTCATCTCCTTCAACCTCTACCAGTGGTCTTGGTGACAGAGGATTTACAGTGAACAGCCGTACAGCTTCTACCGCTATGTATTTCCAGAATGCCCGCTATTTCCAAGAGCAAAACTACTCTTCAGCAGTTGCTGAGTTGAACTCACGTTTCTTGGACGGTCGTTTGAACAATGTATTGCGTGCTGCTTATTCTCATCAGTATGAGCCTCGTAGTACAGAAGGTGGAGAGTTTCCTTTCGTTGACATTGTAGTGGGTGAAAACATCTATACATCATTCGGTACTGAATTGTTCTCTTATGGTAACTTGAGAGATGTGAACACAGTTACTGTAACTGATGAACTTTCAGCAGTGCTTGGCCGTCACCATTTATTGGGTGGTGTCCAATACGAATGGAACAGAACCAAAAACGGTTTCCAAAGATTTGGTGCAGGTTACTATACATTCATCTTCGAGAACGAAAATGCTTTGATGAATGCTATCAACAACAACACTTTGTTTGACAATCCTCACCAATATGCGATAACTCACTCATTCAATGATGATTATTCACAAGCATTCCCTCAATTTGACTTCCATCAGGTTTCTGTCTATCTTCAAGATGAGATGAACTTCGACAGATTCAAATTGTCTTTGGGTCTTCGCGTTGAGCTTCCTATCTATCCTTCTTTGGATTACAACTTCAATGAGCAAGTTTACAATGCTACATTTGCAGATTATAAAGGAAACGGTGGTCACTATGATACACGCCAACTTCCTTCAACCTCTGTAATGTTCTCTCCTCGCGTTGGTTTCAACTGGGATATCCTTGGAAACAGAGACCTTGTGCTTCGTGGAGGTTCAGGTCTGTTCACAGGTCGTTTGCCTTTCGTATGGATCGTGGCACAAGCCGGTGACTCAGGTGTTATCCAAAACACTTATACCGCAGTTCAAGGCGGCAGCAATGTAATTCCTGATTTCTTTGTTAACAGAAACGATGCATTGAACCAAATCTATCCTGGTGGAGTTACTCCTTCATCTGCATCAATTTCAAGTATCAGCCTTATGGCTCCAGACTTGAAGATGCCTCAAACCTGGAAATCTTCATTGGCAGTTGACTACAGAATGCCTGGTGATGTATTGTTCTCAGTAGAGGGTATTTTCAACTATGATGTAAACCCTGTAACTATCACCAACGTGGCTTTGAAAGATCCCGTTATGTCAAACATCAACAACTTTGCTGACAACAGATATATCTGGGGTGGTAAATATGACTCGAAAATTTCAAGTGCATATCTTTTGAACAACGAAAAGAAAGGTGGCTGGTACTACTCAGTTACTGCAAAACTTGAGAAAAACAATTTCTACGGTTTTGATGGTATGATTGCTTATACTTACAGTAATGCAATGAGTTATGGTGACGGTTTCGGTGACCAGGTTTACTCTGCTTGGAACAACGCATACACCGTTAACGGTCAGAACTATGCAGAACTTGGTTATGCAGGTTATGTGATGCCTCATCGTCTTATCGCTTCTGTAAGCTACAAGAAAGAGTATGCCAAGAATTTTGCAACAGGTATCAGCTTGTTCTATGAAGGTGGTCCTTCAGGCAGATATTCTTACACTTATACCTCTAACGTAGTAGGTGACGGTGGTGCATACAACCTTATCTATGTTCCTAAGACACCCGATGAATTGACTTTCACCGATTATACATACGAAGATGCAAACAAGAATGTTCAAGTTTATACTGCTGAGCAACAAAGACAAGACTTCTGGTACTATGTCAACAACAGTAAATATTTGAAAGATCGCAAAGGTATGTATGCAGAACGTAATGGTTTGGTGGCTCCCTGGTCACACCATTTCGATGTGAGAATCTTCCAGGATTTCTATATCAACTGCAAAAACGGTCAGCGTAACACTATCCAAATCGGTTTGGATATCAGAAATATCGGTAACCTTCTTAACAAGAACTGGGGACACTACTATTCAATCAACAAAGCCAGCATCTTGAAAGTTTCAGGATATACCCCTGGCAGCGTTGGTCAGGATGCTGCTCCTACTTACCAATTCCAAAGAAATGGTACAGAAGTTCTTAACAAAGAGTTCTCATCTTCTATCGGTACAGGTTCTACCTGGATGATGCAACTTAGCTTGAGATACATCTTTAAATAGTAAGAAGATACTTTAAATCGAGGGTCGGCTGTTCTTTATGCAGCCGACCTTTTTTTATATCCAATCTTTGAGTTAACTTTGCAACAAATAATTAATTATGAAACGTACAGATATTGGATTTATAGCATTGATCATTGCTATCTTTTTGCCCTTTTTCGTGATAGATTCCGTTTATGAGTGGTACAAGGCGTTCAACTCGGCTCACGGAATGATTATGAGTTTTCTGAAATTTGCAATTCTTGCCACAATGGGTGAGATGCTCGGCTCGAGAATTTCTACAGGAAGTTACCTTCCCAAAGGTTTTGGAATGATTCCCAGAATGGTTGTCTGGGGTATTCTCGGTATGGGTATCAATATGTCGATGATTATTTTCTCAAAAGGAACTCCTATTTTCCTTGAATATCTTGGACTTCAGGGTGCTTCAACTATGCTCGACGGAGCAATGTGCTGGGAGAAAGTATTGGTGGCATTCTCGGTGTCAGTGGCAATGAACTCGATTTTTGCCCCTGTCTTTATGACTTTGCACAAAATTACTGATACTCATATTGCCCAATATGGCGGTTCTGTAAGGGCTTTGGCTCATCCAATCAAGATGGGAGAGATCATTTCTGGACTTAACTGGAAGGTGCAATGGGGTTTTGTTTTCAAGAAGACAATTCCATTGTTCTGGTATCCGGCCCATACTATTACTTTCCTTCTTCCTTCGGAATTGAGGGTGTTGTTCGCTGCAATATTAGGTGTAGTTTTAGGAGTTTTACTTGCGGTAGCGGCAAAAAAGAAATAAATTGATTATCTTTGCCTTTAATCTAAAAGGGGATGGATGGAATCTGGTGCGGATAGAGCGATAAGGGGGAGAGATGGTGAGCAGATAGCTTTGGAGTATCTGTTACAGAGAGGTTTCAAACTATTGCAGAGAAATTGGAGATATTGCCATCTGGAGATAGATTTGATTATGGAGATGCAGGGGAGGATTCATATTGTCGAGGTGCGCTCCCGGGCTTTTCCGGCGGTGGTGGATCCGTTGGAGAGTGTCGGACAGAGAAAGCGGAAGAATCTGATAAAGGCTGCCAATTATTTTGTTTTGCAGTCGGGAATCTGTTCGGATGTGGTTTTCGATATTGTATCTGTCAGCTTTGGCAGCGACGGAAGTCACCTTGTGGAGTTTTACGAAGACGCCTTTATTCCTTTTAGGTAGTGAGTACTATGAATAAGAATTTTTATTGTGTGATAATGGCCGGCGGTGTAGGAAGCCGTTTTTGGCCTGTGAGCAGAAATCATAAGCCTAAGCAATTCCTGGATATTTTGGGAGTCGGAAGGACATTCCTCCAACTTACTTATGACCGTTTTCTGAATATTGTCCCCAGCGAGAATATCCTGGTAGTGACTGCAGAGAGTTATAAGGGGCTTGTTTGCGAGCAGTTGCCCAATCTTCCACAGGAGAACATTTTGCTGGAGCCATACAAGAGGAACACTGCTCCCTGTATTGCATACGCTGCCACAAAAATCAAAGCGAGAAACCCTCAGGCGACAATGGTGGTGGCTCCTTCAGATCACATAATATTCAATGAACAGCTTTTTGTGGATACTATTTCGAGTGCGTTGAATTATGCAGTCGGAAGAGATCAGTTGTTCACTTTGGGTATCGATCCCACCCGTCCTGAAACGGGATATGGTTATATTCAGGGAAATCTGGCGACCCAGTGCAATATTGACGGCATTGTGGCGTATCAGGTAAAGACTTTTACTGAAAAACCCGATAAAGAACTTGCTCAGGTGTTTATCGACAGTGGCGAATTTCTATGGAATTCGGGTATTTTCATCTGGAGTGTGGAAGCAATTTGCAGAGCGCTTGAAGAGTATTTGCCGGAAGTTTATCTCCCTTTCAAAGAGGGATACAAATATTATTACACTCCGCAGGAGCAATCTTTCATCAACAATCTTTATGCAGGTTGTCCGAGTATCTCGATTGACTATGGAGTTATGGAAAAAGCGACAGATGTCATTGTTTTCCAGGTCTCTTTCGGATGGACCGACCTTGGTACCTGGGGAGCTTTGTATCTCCTTGCCGACAAGGATGAGAACAACAATTTTATGAGAACCACACAGAAGATTGTCGATACGACCAAAAACAGTATCATTTTTTCTACTGAAGAAG
>JAZRBT010000087.1:0-2441 GCA_045635245.1 Candidatus Coprenecus sp. | reverse complement strand
AACATTAAATCTACAAAGGGGTACTCCTTCTCCAATTGCTCAATTGTGAGCATCGCCTCTCGAATCTGTGATTTTTCCTTTTCCATTTCTACTGTTTTATGGGGAACTCCTGCTTAGGAGTCCTCACTCAACAAATCTCCCACTCACAGTCATTCCACGGTTTTATTTGACGCAAAGTAAAAGTATTCATTTTTAACAAGCAATAGCCAAAATAAACTTTTTACGTTTTGATACATAGATATTTACGAGTGAGGTTTTCTATATATAAAAATAGCATTCATAACTTTGTAAATTACTACAAAACTATGAATGCTAATAATCTCAGGAATCCGGAAAGGCTCCTTATCTATACAAGAAGGTATTTAATCTTGCTCCTCGAGTTCGAAAATTGATTCCAATGGCTTTTGGAAATACTTGGCTATTTTAAGGGACAAAACAGTTGAGGGAATATACTTGCCGGCCTCTATTGAGTTGATGGTCTGACGACTTACCCCTACTGCCTGAGCGAGCTCCTGCTGAGTTATATCCTTTATAGCCCTCTCTACTCTTATACTATTTTTCATAATCTCCTCTCCTTAATTTATACATCGATATATTAAAAATCAAAATATACATAACAAAGAAGAAATAAGGCATCGCAAAAGAGAAATTCAAAAACGAGATACCATATATAAATAGTATTACCAAAGCATATAAGGCAACTGTTATCCAGAAACTTAGCGCAAAGGCTTTCTGTCTTACAATAGGAGTCATTTCATCTTCATCCTTCTCCTTAGACAGAGCTATGAAAACTATCGAAAGCAGTAATCCCAACATTGCCAGCTCATTAACAGGATCAGTGGTAGTCATCCCAGGAGCAGAATTTATACGATTGCCTGAGAGTAAAGAAAGATTCGAGTCAGAAAAAAGAGAAAACACCGGAACATCTAAATAGTCACATTCGCCGGGTCCCATCAATAGCCATACACAAATAGCCAAAAAAGGAAAAATCATAATCCATCCTATCTTTTTGAAAGAATAGGGAAGTAAAAAACTCTTGTTCATAATACAATTGATTTAAATAATTAACGTAATATGGAATTCCAAGTGCAAAGATAAACACTTTTTCCATTATGTCAAGTGTTTTTTACATTTTATCAATTTTACAAGACTAAAACATCAAGAGAAATGCTAATTCAAAGACAGCAAAAATTCATTTCTTCTTCGAGAAATAATCGTTTTTCATCTTTATAATGAATATAATGCTGCTCATTGTTGCGGTCAATCCATTTGCCAGGACCAAGGGAAGATTCCCAATCACGATTCCCTGAATAAAGAAGCATATCGATCCCAATGCCATCAGGACAAATGAGCCCAGTGCGATATCATCAGTTTTGCGGGTTCTGATGGTTCTGACTGTTTGAGGAACATAGCCAAAGACCATAAGAATAGCGGCACTGTAACCTATTATTGTTCCAAAATCCATATTCTTTAAAATAAATCGATGTAAAAATATAAAATTTTATTAAATTTGCAATAGTCTAAAAATCTGATATTCACTCTAAACTATCAATAATATGAAACGGAAATTATTAATTGCAGCAATTGCTGTTTGCTGTGCATTTAGTGCATCTGCACAACTGATTTACACATCAGAACCCACAGTCATCTGTGAAGAACAATTCAAAGATATTGCCGTTTTCTGTGAAGGTCTTGCCGCTGTAAAAAATACAGAGGGACTATGCGGATATATCGATTACTCAGGAGAGGTGGTTATTCCTTACCAGTTCCGTTATGCTTTTAATTTTACCAAAGATGGTATTGCCCGCTATCAGGTCGGAATGGACAAAAGTAGAGGATATATCGACAAAGAGGGAAATGTTCTTTTTTCTTTCTACGATAAAATCGGTGTGCCATCAGACTTTTCTGAAGGATATGTCATTGTTTCAAATGTTATCAGCGAGATTCCTCTCGATGTTAGATTCGGGGTTTACAACACTCTTGGTGAAGAATGTATTTCACCAATGTATCAGGACCTTGGCGCTATGACCTATAACAGACTCCGTTTTGCCAAGAAGAATAACAAATTTGGCTATATCAACGAATACGATGTGGAAATTATCCCATTTGTATATGATGGTGCAACAGACTTCAGCGAAGGAGTTGCAGGAGTCTATCTGAATGGCAAAGGGGGATATATTGACTCTTTGAACAATGTTATTATTCCTTTTGATTACCAATTAATTAGTCCTTTCAAAGATGGAATTGCGATTGTAGCAAACATCGAATCAGTTTACGAGACTACCGTTTTCTATCACCGCGGTATTATAGATAATAAAGGTACAGTTATTCTCCCTGTTGAATACGACAGAGTTCTGACTTTGGACAACCGAATTTTCACAATCAGAAAAGATTTGGGAGATAAAAAGGATAGATTTAAATTCATCGACCGTACTGGAAAA
>JAZRBT010000086.1:0-5220 GCA_045635245.1 Candidatus Coprenecus sp. | reverse complement strand
CCTGCTACATCTTTGAAAGTGACTTTGACGTTATTTTCTTTCTCATAAAGTTTTGCCTGTGATTTTCCGACATTGAAAATGCCATTTCCGCCACCATTTCCACCAATTCCTTTTTGCATAGGGCGGAACATCAGGAACCATAGCAGACCCAACATCAGCATAGGGAAAAGGAGCCACTCGAGAATCTTGCCGAGATAGTCGCTTCTCTCTTCGTTGTTTACTGTAAACCTTTCGTCAGCAGGTAGTTGTAGTCTTGCTTTCTCGAACTCGTCTTCAGGGTTGAAGTTGTCCGACACCTGGAAAATAAAGTGTGGACCTGACTTTGGAGCTTTGCCTGAGAAATATTTGTTTACATATTTTGAAAGAGAATCTTTCTTGATGTAAACCTCTGCTTTGTGAAGATTTGTCACAAAAGTGATTTTTTCGACATCCCCCTGAGGAATCATTTTTTCTTTTACCTCGAACCACTGTGTGTTTTTTGGATTTGATCCTGTGTTGGCAGAAATCAAATAAAACATAGCCCCGGTGAAGATGAGATAGAGAATCCATATATAATTTCCTCTCTTTTTCATCTGTGGTTTGCGAGGCCCTTGTTGAGGCTCATTTGGTCCGTTTGGACCATTGAATTGATTAGGATTGTTGCCCATTTGATTATTCCTCATCTTTATATTCTTCAATTTTTGCATCTGACCACAAATCTTCCAGGCGGTAGAAGTTGCGGTACTCGGTTTGGAAAATGTGCACCACGATGTTTAGGTAGTCGAGGATGACCCAAAAACCGTTCTCTTTACCTTGCATTCTGTACACTTTGCGGTTACATTTTTCAATCATTCTCTCTTCAATGTTGTCTGCAATGGCTCCAACCTGTGTGGTAGAGTCTGCATTACAAATAACGAAGTGATCTGTTATCGCTGTTCCAATAGGTCTGAGATCCAATGAACAAACATTTTTACCTTTCTTCTCTTGAATCGCATCAACAATGATGTCTATTTCTGTCATAATTTTCTAATTTTGTCAAATAAAATAATTCGGTAAAGATACTTATAAAAATTATGCCAATGAAGTGTATTTGGTTAAATATGACAGATTCCACTAACGCTCACGCAGCAAGAAATCGGCAGCAAGCAGAGCATCTGACTCTCTGGAGTGCTGAGTATCAGAGCGCTGGGAAAGGTCAGAGGGGAAACAAGTGGGAGAGTGCAAATAAAGAAAATCTCACTTTTTCTATTCTTGTGAAGCCTTTCGGTCTGAAAGCCAACAACCAATTTGTCATATCTCAGATAGCCTCTCTGGCAGTGGTGGAGTACCTCGGGGCGCACGGGGTGAAAGCAAAAATCAAATGGCCGAATGATATCTATGTCGGGGACAGGAAAATTTGTGGGATGTTGATAGAGAATTTTCTAAGCAGTGACAAATTGTCAGAATCCATAATCGGTATCGGAATCAATGTGAATCAGAAAACTTTTTCAAAGGATGTTCCCAATCCCACCTCTTTAATTTTGGAGAGTGGTGTAGTAGAAAAGTACGATATCAAAAAGGAACTTGAGCTTTTTGCTGAGATATTCCAAAATAGATATAATGAAACTTTCTCTTCTGAAGATCAACAAGTCATAGTAGGAGAGAAATATTCTGAATTATTGTATCGGAAAGGGGAGTTGCACCGATATATCCAGACCGACTATTACACAGAAGGTGCTCCGGGAGAGGTAGTTGGAACGATTGTCGGAATAGAAGAAAAAACTGCCCGTTTGATCCTTCAGTTGGAAAACGGACAGTTCAGAAAATATTTCTTTAAGGAAATAGCCTATGTTATATAGCCTTCAATTGGGTGATTGTGCCGATAGGATCAGGACTTGATGTGATGGCACTGCCCACCACGATAATATCTGTTCCGGCCTCTTTGAGGGCAGCAGCATTTTTCAAACTTACGCCACCATCTACCTCGATAAGAGTATTCAGCCCTTTACGGATGATGTTCTCTTTGATTTCTGAAATTTTTCTAAGAGAATTATCGATGAAAGATTGTCCTCCGAAACCCGGATTTACAGACATAACCAACACAAAGTCAGCATATTCAAGGATATATTCCAAGTTAGATGCAGGGGTGTGTGGGTTGATTGCCACTCCCGCTTTCATACCCATCGACTGGATATTCTGGATGCTTCTGTGCAAGTGATTGCAAGCTTCGTAGTGAACACTCACATATTCGACACCCATATCGTGCAGTTTGCCGATATATCTGTCGGGATCTACAATCATCAGATGGGCATCAAGAGGTTTCTTTGCAATCGATGCAATATCTTTAATCACAGGAAATCCGAAAGAGATATTTGGCACAAAGACTCCATCCATAACATCGAGATGAATCCAGTCAGCCTGAGAGTCATTGACCATATTGATGGTCTCTCCAAGTTTTGTGAAATTTCCTGCAAGGATAGAAGGTGAAAGTATCATAACTATTTACATCTAACAATTACATCATTTAGAAGAAGGACAAACTTGTCAAGACTTGCAAGTTCAAGTTTCTCTCCGGGAGCGTGAACGCTACGGATGGTAGGACCGAATGAAATCATATCCAATTCGGGATATTTGTCAAGGAACAAACCACATTCCAATCCTGCGTGGATTGCACGAACGATAGGTTCAACTCCGAAAAGGGTTTTGTATGACTCTTTACAAACTTCGAGAATAGGGGATTTCAAACTTGGTTTCCAACCAGGGTATTCCGATTCGTGTGTTACAACTGCACCTGAAAGAAGGAATGCCGCTTCCACTCTCTCTGCAGCCCAATGTCTTGCGCTGTTGGTAGAACTTCTCTGGCTGGTTCCGATGCGGATGATATTATCCTCTTTCATCTTCACTGATGCAAGGTTTGTAGAGGTTTCCACAAGTCCTTCCACATCTGCACTCATTGCAAGAACTCCGTGAGGAACACTGTTCAATACTGCAATAAGATTAAGGGCTGTATCAGTGTCAATAGCCTCTTCCACACGTGGATGCTCTTCGAAAATCATAGAAATGGCAGGGTCTGTAACTGCGAACTCATCTTTAAGTTCATTGAATACAGTGGTGTGGATTTCTTTGATTCTTTCTACTTCAGCTGCTTCTACAGCGATAACTGCATAAGCCTCTCTGGCGATGGCATTTCTCTTGTTACCGCCATCTATTTCACACAAATATGTCTTTTGGTCTTTGAAAATTCTGAATAGTGAACGAGCAAGAGACTGAACGGCATTCGAGCGGCCCTTATTGATATCGTCTCCACTGTGTCCACCCATACCACCTGCGAAACCTACTTTCAGGAAAGAGTGTCCTGCAGGGACAGAAGTGGTGGTATATTTGATTTTTGCAGTAGTGTCAATACCGCCTGCGCAACCGATAAACAATTCTCCTTCGTCTTCTGAGTCAAGATTGATAAGGATAGAACCTGTAAGGAAATCATTCTTTAGAGCAAATGCTCCGTCAAGACCGGTCTCTTCAGATGTAGTGAAAAGAGCCTCGATTTTACCGTGTTCCAATTCGTTGTCGTCCAAAACAGCAAGTTGGGCAGCAATACCGATACCGCAGTCAGCACCCAGGGTGGTGTCTTTGGCAATAAGCCATCCATCTTCTACAACTGCTTTGATAGGATCTTTTGCAAAATCGTGTTCCACACCATTGTTTTTCTCACAAACCATATCAGAGTGGCTTTGAAGAATAATTGTGGGGGAATTTTCTCTGCCGGGGGTTGCTGGTTTGGTAATCAGAACATTACCGGCTTCGTCGGTTTTACATTCAAGATTTTTTTCCTTTGCATAGTTCTGCAAATAAGCTATGATATGCTCTTCGTGACCTGATTCTCGTGGAATTGTCAAAATTTCACGAAAATAGGATAATACTTGTTCAGAAGTCATAATGAGTAAGATTATATGTTATGCTTGAGTTTCTTCTCCAAGTCACAAATGTATTGCTTGAACGATTTGTCAGTTGCCATCAAATCGCATACGGTATTGCAAGCATAAAGGACAGTGGCGTGATTTTTACCGCCCATCTGGCTTCCAATAAAATCAAGCGAAGAACCTGTGAGATTCCGGCTGAGGTACATAGCAATTTGTCTTGCCTGCACAATCTCTCTCTTTCTGGTTTTTGACAGAAGAGTATCTTTGGTAAATCCGAAATAGTCACACACTGTATTGAGAATGGTATCCACAGTGATATCTTTCTTGTGATTTGATACAATTTTCTCAATAAGTTCTTGGGCCAATGACAATGTTACATGTTTTTTTGTCAATGTCGCATTCGCCATCAAGGAAATCAATGTTCCTTCAAGTTCTCTGACATTGCTGGTAACTTTCGAGGCAATATAATTTATGACGTCATCTCCAAGGTTAATACCTTCTCTGAAACTTTTGGCTTTAAGAATAGCCACGCGAGTAGGGAAATCAGGGGGCAACAATTCTGTTGTCAATCCCCATTTGAATCTTGACAATAGTCTTTGTTCAAGTCCCTGCAACTCTACAGGAGCACGGTCGCTGGTTAGGATAAGCTGCTTTCCGAGCTGATGCAAGTAGTTGAAAATCTGGAAGAAAGCATTTTGAGTTCCGGGCTTCTCCGCAAATTCGTGAACATCATCGAGAATAAGCACATCCATCGACTGGTAATAATGAAGGAAATCTGTCATAGCATTCTTCATTATCGAGTCCTGATAGTGAGTCTGGAAGCGGTTTGCAGTTACATACAACACCACTTTCTCAGGATATTTTTCTTTAATGTCGATTCCGATAGCTTGGGCAAGATGGGTTTTTCCCAAACCTGGTCCTCCGTATAGGAACAGAGGGTTAAAAGCGTTGTTTCCGGGTTTTTTTGCAATTTCCAAACCTGCTGCTCTTCCCAAACGGTTACAATCTCCTTCGATAAGATTTTCAAAAGAGTAGTTGATATTCAGATTGGGGTTTACATTTATCCTTTTAAGACCCGGAATGATATTGGGGTCAATAAGGTTTTTCACTTTGTCTGCAGGAAGGGAAATATCGGGATTGTTTACATCCGATTTGCTTCTTCCGGGATATTTGATGGTTTCGCTCTTGACAATCGGAACCTGATAGACCAGTTTAGCTTTTTCACCAAGAGTCCTTTTCATTGAGGAGCGAAGAACGTCAACGAAGTGAGCGTCAATGTACTCGGGGAAAAAGTCAGATGGTACAGATATCGTAAGGGTACTCTCCTCCAGCTTTACAGGAA
>JAZRBT010000085.1:0-1768 GCA_045635245.1 Candidatus Coprenecus sp. | reverse complement strand
CCATTTTGCTGGCTATCAAATCGGAAGAGGGTTTGAATGAACTTTTCGAGACAGCCCGCGAATTGAAGCGTTCTGTTTATGGTAACCGTATTGTCCTTTTTGCACCATTATATATAGGTAACTACTGTATAAATGACTGTACATATTGCGGTTTCCGCAGATCACTCCGTACCACTGTCAGAAATACCCTTAATGAACAGCAACTTATCGAAGAGGTTCGTTCATTGGAGGATGAGGGACACAAAAGGCTGATTCTCGTCTATGGTGAGCACCCCAGATACACTCCTGAATTTATTGCACAGACAGTGAGAACCACATACGCCACAAAATCGGGCAAAGGTGAAATCCGCAGGGTGAACATCAATGCAGCTCCTCTGGATATAGAGGGTTACAAAATTGTCAAAGAGGCTGGAATCGGTACATTCCAGGTGTTCCAGGAAACTTATCATAAAGCAACTTATGCACAATATCATCCCGGAAATACTCAAAAGAGCAACTTCTTGTGGCGTCTGAATGCTATGGACAGAGCTTTTGAAGGTGGTATCGATGATATGGGTATCGGTGCTTTGTTCGGATTGTACGACTGGAGATTTGAAGTGTTGGGTCTTGTGACACACGCTATCCATCTGCAGACAAAATATGGAGTTGGTCCACATACCATCAGCTTCCCTCGTATCCAGCCTGCCAACGGTATGGAACTTGACTTGCCTTATAAAGTTTCAGATCAGGATTTTATGAAACTTGTTGCTATTCTGAGACTTGCTGTTCCTTACACAGGTCTTATTATGACCGCGAGAGAGTCCAAAGCGATAAGAGACATCGTTATGGATTTCGGTGTTTCTCAGATAGATGCAGGTACAAAACTTGAGATCGGAGGATATAACAAGGAACGTGAGGACAATGAACAGTCTCTCAACGAAGAGCAATTCCAGGTTGGAGATACCAGAGGTCTCGACGAGGTAATCAGATGGCTTCTCAATAAGGATTATATTCCAAGTTTCTGTACCTCCTGTTATCGTGTAGGCCGTACAGGTGAACACTTTATGGAGTTTGCAATCCCCGGTTTCATCAAGAGATTCTGTACCAGAAATGGTCTTTTGACTTTGGCTGAGTATCTTGAAGATTATTCTTCAGAGCAGACCAAGGCTGACGGATATAAATTGATTGACAGGGAATTGGCTAAGATGCCCGAAGGTAATGAGAAGAAATCTCTAATGGAGAGATTGGCAAAAATCAAGAACGAAGGACAGAGAGACCTTTTATATTAACAGGAGAATGAGAACCTGATGGCTATGGATTTTACTGACATTGATATTAAGCTGATTAACAAAGAGTTTGATGGCTTGCGCAAAGCTGCTTTGAAGCGTTGTGCATCCCAGCAGGAGTACGACAAGGTGATAAAGGCATTCGAATTTGCCAACGAAGCACATAAAGGTGTGAGAAGGCGTTCGGGTGAGCCGTATATCATACACCCCATTTCAGTGGCAAAAATTGTTGTCTCTGAGATAGGGCTTGGCTATAAGTCAATTATAGCTGCACTGCTGCACGATGTCGTGGAAGATACAGCCTATACTGTCGAAGATATTACCCGTCTTTTCGGTGCCAAAATAGCATCTCTGGTAGATGGTCTGACCAAAATCAAGGCAGCAATGGACACTGAAACGGGCTCTTCCAATCTTCAGGCAGAAAACTTCAAGAGGATAATCCTGACTCTGAATGATGATGTCAGGGTGGTTCTGATCAAACTTGCAGACAGACTTCATAATAT
>JAZRBT010000084.1:0-3527 GCA_045635245.1 Candidatus Coprenecus sp. | reverse complement strand
CGATTGAAGATATCTGGGACTCAGACAATACAGAGCAACTTTGTGACAGCACCACATAGACAAAAAAGGAGAACAATAACTGAATGACCTTTCTCATCGCCTACTTCTCAATTAAGGTAATCTGATAAAGTTTCGGCCAATACTTACCTGTCAGATAAATTTTTCCATTTTCAGGATTGTATGCGATTCCATTCAATACATCCACGTATGAATTACGATACTGGGACTCGAGCAATCCTTTACAATCAACCCTTCCATCTACATTTCCTGTCTGAGGATCGATAATCAGAATATAATCGAGACCATACACATTTGCCCAAATCTTTCCATTGATATACTCCAACTCGTTGATATAAGAGATCTCTCGTCCGTTGAGTTTTACGGTAATCTGACGGGTCTGAAGAAATGTCACAGGATCTCTGAAAGATATGGTAGATGTTCCATCACTCATTATCAGAGAATTGCCATCTGTAGTCAATCCCCAGCCCTCACCGGTATATTGAAATTGGGCAATTAGATCGTAGGTATTGATATCATAGACAAAACACAACTCCTCGTACCAGGTAAGGATATACAGACGGTTTTCGATAACACAAGAACCCTCCACGAAAAATTCTGAGGGAAAATCTATTCTCGATTCGATATTTCCGCTATAAAGGTCGACCTTCCTGAAGGAAGAACTTCCGTACTGTCCTGTACTCTCGTACAAGACACCTTTATGGAAGAAAAGTCCTTGAGTATAACCTGAGACATCGTGAGGATAACTCTTGTCCACCTTTAACTTATAGTCCTTGAAACTTTGACCATAAGAGTCTGCTCCTGTTGTGCAAAGCATCAACAGAACAAATAAAACTACCCCAAAAATACTTTTCTTCCTACTACCCATCCAAGAAATTGTTAAGAGTTTAATATCTAATTCTTCTCTCTCAAATCATTGTGCGCCATAGCAGCTTTAATGAAAGCTACAAATATTGGCTGTGGATTCTCGGGAGTACTCTTATATTCAGGATGGAATTGAACACCGATAAAGAAAGGATGACTTTGGACCTCTACAATCTCTGCAAGACCGGTCTCCGGATTTCTACCACTGATGCTCATTCCAGCTTGAGTCAAAGCCTCTGCATAGTCATTGTTCAATTCATAGCGATGTCTGTGTCTTTCGCTGATGATTGTATCATTATAAATTGAATATGCAAGGGTTCCCTTTTCCACTTCGCACTTATATGCTCCCAAACGCATTGTTCCACCTTTAATGGTAGTGGTCTTCTGGTCAGCCATCAAGTCGATAACAGCATTTGCTGCATTTGGCTCAACTTCTCTCGATGTCGCATCCTGAATTCCTAGAACATTGCGTGCAAATTCTATCACTGCCATTTGCATGCCAAGACAGATTCCAAAGAAAGGAACACCATTTTCACGAGCATAACGGATAGCCTTGATTTTTCCTTCCAGACCCCTTTCACCAAATCCGGGAGCCACAAGGATCCCATCCATTTCAGCCAATTTTTCGGTAAGATTCTCGTCAGTAATATATTCACTGTGAACAGGTACAATTTTAACTTTGCATCTGTTTACAGTTCCGGCGTGGATAAATGCCTCAAGAATAGACTTATATGCATCTTGAAGTTCAACATACTTACCCACCAATGCGATTTTCAAAGTTTTAACGGGAGAAGAAAGTCTGTCAAGGAACTCTTCCCATTTTGTAAGGTCAGGCTCAGGCAAATTGTTCAATTGCAATTTTCTCATAACTATCTCATCGAGTTTCTCCTCTTTCATCATAATAGGAACTCTGTAGATAGTGTCAGCGTCAATGGACTGAATTACGCCACCGGGTTTGATATTGCAGAACAATGCAAGTTTCTTTCTGACATCTGCAGGAAGATGATGTTCTGTTCTACATACCAATACATCGGGTTGAACACCATTTTGTTGCAACATCTTAACTGAATGCTGGGTAGGCTTTGTCTTCAACTCACCGGCTGCATTAAGGTAAGGAACAAGGGTCAAGTGAACCACCACGCAATCCTCATCGGGAAGTTCCCATTGCAACTGACGGACAGCCTCCACAAACGGACGCGACTCAATATCTCCTACAGTACCACCTATCTCAGTGATAATCACATCATAATTGCCACTCTTGCCCAAAAGAAGCATTCTTCTTTTAATCTCATCAGTAATATGAGGAATGATTTGAACAGTCTTTCCAAGATAAGCACCCTGACGTTCTTTATCGATAACGGTTCTGTAGATTTTACCGGTAGTGACATTATTTGCCTTACTTGTGAAAGTATCCAAAAATCTTTCGTAGTGACCAAGGTCAAGGTCTGTTTCTGCGCCGTCCTCTGTCACAAAACACTCACCGTGTTCGTATGGATTCAATGTACCCGGATCGACATTCAGATATGGGTCAAATTTTTGAATTGTTACACGTAAATTCCTGGCACGTAGAAGTTTTGCCAAAGATGCTGAAATGATACCTTTTCCTAATGATGATGTTACGCCACCCGTAACGAATATATATTTTACTGACATAGTTGTGATATTTACCTTACGGGGGTACAAAGTTAAATCAAAAAAACTATCTTTGCAAGATATTTATAAGAAGGTTTTGATGAAAAGTCTATCAAAAAATTTTAATGTTGACACTTCTAAGGTAGATTGCTGCAAACGCTATCTGCCTCAAGCTTTTATGTCTGATGCTCAGGAGATTGCACACAATCACGCAACAGCCATAGGGTTTGGATATAAAGATATGATTGACTCAAACATCGCCTGGGTTCTATCGCGATTGAAAGTGCGCTATCTTCGTGCGCCACAATGGGATGAAGAGGTGACACTCACCACCTGGCACAAAGGAAGAGATGGCATTTTCTCCCTCAGAGATTTTCTCATCCACGACACAAAAAGCGGTGAGTTGCTCGTTGAGGCGACAAGCTCCTGGCTGATTATCGACCTGTCCACCCGCAGAATGATGCGTGCAGACCACGCATTGGGCGAAAAAGGACTTCGTACAACATTTGAACAGGATGCTATCGCAGAACAATGCCAGAAAATTTCTGTTCCCAAGGAACCTGCTCCAGAATTTTGCAGAACTGTCAAAGTGATGTATTCAGATATTGATTTGAACAATCACACAAAGAATACCAGATATATGCTTTGGGCTATCGACTCCCTCCCTGTGGAGATTTTGCAAAACAGGGAAATTGACGAGTTTCAGATAAACTTCAATATGGAATCGAAGCTCTCAGATGAAATCACCATCAACACCTGCGCTGTGGATTCAGACACTTTTTATGTTGAAGGTATCTCCCAGACCGGGAAGAACATTTTTCAGACAACCATAAAACTTAAACAATAATTTTAGAAAATATGAGTTATACATTCTATACCACATTTCTGAACGCAATGGTAATAATTGCCGTATTCGTTTTTATTGGACTACAGTACTTTAAAGCTGGATACGGATATTTGAGAACCTCCAAATGGGGACCCTCGATAAACAACAAATTGGGCTGGGTGATTAT
>JAZRBT010000083.1:0-19933 GCA_045635245.1 Candidatus Coprenecus sp. | reverse complement strand
CCGGAATAAAAGCAAATATATAAAAAACTCAATACTACAATACTATTTTATTAATTATTATCTGTCAAATAGATATTCTCACTTTAAATAAGAGTCAAACAACTAATAACCAACGACTTAAGCAAAGTATACACAATTCACACTATATTGCCCATAAATCTAACTTTGAGATTTTGCTGCGACATAGACATCTGTGCCGGGACGCAATTCATCTTCCTGAAAATCATCACATCAAGTTATAATTAACTACGGGTTTTGTCTTTTCTTTTGAGAATTGCCACATAGAGCAACAAGAACAAATTCATCAGAAGGGCATAGATTATGGCAGGTATTGCCATCTCACCATTATTGAAAATAAAAGGAGAAGTAGCTATAGCAATCGCCTGTGCAGCATTCTGCATACCTATTTCTATTATAATGGTTCTCTTCTGGGGACCACTGAGCCTGAAAAGTGCAGAAACCAGCCAACCGAGCACCATACAGCTAAGAATCAAGGCAGAAAGGCTGCTACCCAACAATGTGAAATTGGAGGCTATCTCTTCAGGATATTGGAAAAAGAAGACCGAAGCAAGGATCATCAGTGCAGGGAATGCACATTTGCTCAAAATTTTCTCCACTTTCAGTGCCGCTTTTTCTTTCCACAGTTTGAATAGTACCCCTGCCAACATTGGAACAAAGAGGAGCAAAAGGTTTTGCACCAACAATTTGCCGACCGGCAAAACAATCTCAACTCCACTGCTTACTGAGAGATAATTGGCAACAAACCCCATTATCAGAGGAATAGTGAACAAAGTAACGACACTACTGATGGCTGTAAGTGTCACAGACAGTGCGACATCCCCTTTTGCAAGCATTGAAAAAACATTGGAAGAACTTCCTCCGGGAGAACACGCCACAAGCATCACCCCCATAAAGAAAACGGGAGGGAGGTCAAAAATATATGCAATTGCAAAGGCTGCTGCCGGCAAAAGAACTATTTGGGAAAACGAACCCACAGTTACAGCCAATGGTCTTTTCAATATCTCTTTGAATGATTCAAGTTTCAAACCTATACCCAATAGAAACATCAGAATTATGAGTATCGGCATAACTATCCATATTGTATTCATCTGCTCAAAAATTAAAAGGCGACAAATATACTACAAAGATACCCGAAACGTAAATATCTGACCTGATTTTTACAAATGGCATTAGGCTGATTCGATATAATTGCTAAATTGCAAGAAAATTCAATAAATATGACAATAAGACAACTATTTTCAGCAGCTATCATTGCGGCATCTGCAATCATATTGCTCAGCGGATGCAATCAAACCACATCAGGAGAAAACAACAGCGATATCGTTTTGGAAAACATCGCCACCCGCACAAGTATCAGAGCCTTCACCAACGACCCTGTCGATGACGAGACCATCACTAAAATCCTCAAAGCAGGTATGGCAGCCCCCACAGCGATAAATTCACAACCTTGGGTATTCTATGTCATTAAAGACAGAGAAGTGATGAACAAACTGGCAGATTTGTATCCGAATGCCAAAATGGCAAAAACTGCTGCCGCCCTCATCGTGCCTTGCGGCAACAGGGAAAAATTCCTTAAAGGTACTGCAGAAGGATTCTGGATTCAAGATTTGTCGGCTGCTACCCAAAACATTCTTTTGGCAGCACACTCTCTTGGCTTAGGTGCTGTCTGGACAGGCGTATATCCTGATTTAAAGAAAGTTGGATCAATGTCCAGAATGCTTGGAATCAGCCCTGCACACACTCCCCTATGTGTAATTCCTATCGGATATCCTGCAGAGCTTCCTCAGCCAAAAGACAAATGGAAACCTGAAAATGTAATTTACAAATAAATATGACAGTGGATTGATGGCACGCTTTTAGATAATGAGTGTCAGAAATCAAAATAATTTTAAGAATGGAATTTTTACTTATTATCATCATTGCCATTGTTGGAATGATTGTCCAGTCAAAACTAAACTCAGTATTTGACAAATATTCAAAAGTATTGTCTCCGGGAGGACTTACAGGTGCTCAGATTGCAGAAAAAATGCTTCGCGACAACGGAATTCGTGATGTGAAGGTAACCTGCATCAGAGGTCGTCTGACAGACCATTACAATCCAGTGGATAAAACCCTGAACCTTTCTGAGGGTGTTTACAGAAGCAGCAGCGTGGCTGCGGCGGCTGTGGCTGCTCACGAATGTGGACACGCACTGCAACACGCACAGGGATATGCCCCTTTAAGACTACGTTCTGCGCTGGTTCCTATGGTACAAATATCGTCGAGCCTTGCCCAGATTGTTATCATTTTGGGTATCCTGATGATGAAATCATTCCCTGCCTTGTATTGGGTCGGTATTGCAATGTTTCTGATGGTATTCATTTTCAGTGTAGTGACTTTGCCTGTTGAGTACAATGCATCCAACAGAGCTCTTTACTGGCTCGAATCTTCAAATTCATTGAGACCAAGCGAAGTGGCTCAGGCATCGGTAACTTTAAAATGGGCAGCAAGAACTTATCTTGTAGCAGCACTGAGTGCATTGGCTACCCTTATTTATTATTTGGGATTCAGAAGAGATTAAAAATTTCAATGAGAAAAATTGAGGCGGGCTTCATCTTGTGTGTGAAACCCGCCTTTTTCTATTCTTTTTTCAGTTGTTCAACAGGATTTGTAGAACAGAGTTGCAAAGCACAACCTTCATAAATCCTCCCACCATCTCAGAATAGATTCGGGCACGGCTGCATCCAAAGACTTTTTTGACCGAATAATTCTTTCCTGTCTGCTTTGCATAGTAGGTACTGATCGCCAACAAAGCCATCCCACAGAGCAACAACATCAGCAATGCAAATAGAGAAAGAAGTTTCAGATTTTTCAACATAGAACCATTAATACCTTTTTCTATAAAATCCTCAGATGAGTAAAAATCCCACTTCTGCTCCCCAAAATCCGACAACTCTGATTTAAATATCTTGATTGCCTGATTCTCATCACAATTCACTTTTATAATCATTGAAGCCAGAGATTCATTTTCAGGAACATTGAACCATATCACATTTGCAGCAGAACTCTCTTCCAAAGAACGGTCTCCCCTCTGAAAATCGGCAATAACACCACAAATTTCATATAGGGTATTTGATATTTCCACGCTTTGGGCATCGAGTTCCAAGGAGAGTGCTCTTCTGGCTCCATCGGTAAGCCAAATTGAATTTTTGGTAAATGGTTTATGATTGTCCCATAGAATATTGAAACCGTGAATATCAAATCCATCCTTGTTTCCATAAAGAGGTTCAACCACCACTCTTTCCCCTTTGTACCAACACCCCATTGAAGATCTGTTGGTTGAAAGTGCAGGAGCATCTACCCCTCCTACATTTTCCACAAATGAGAATCTCCTGATATCCTCAGTGACAGAAGCAGGATATCGCCCTTCAAGGATAATCACCCCGTCTGTAGCAAAACCTCTGTCTCTGGTCACAACAGATCGGAACTGAAAGAAGATAGCCACTGTGATACAGAGAGTTGTAATTGTCACAAAATTCTGTATTCCTATAAAAATCTTGCCTAAAGTCATTTTTGAGGTCAGTGAGTATCTTGAAACGATCATTGCAGGAATAGTTCCGGAGAGCAAACCCACAACAATCATCAGCAGCACAATAAAGATTACTCCAAATATATTGGCACTGCCCATTATGGATATAGAGCGCGATGCTACAGTTTCAAAAAATGGTTTGAGCAGTTCAATAAACAGAAATGAAGTGGCAAAGGAGATAATACACAACACAAATGCTTCCTTTATATACCTGATCAAAATCTCACTTTTCTGTTCCCCCAATAACCTTCTGGTTGACATCTCTCTTGCCCTGAAACCCATTTGAGATACAGTCAGCGAAATATAATTAAGCAATGCAAATACAAGCAACAGAAGACCCGCACCTATAAAAATACGAACAATCTCCTGATTTACAGGGTAGGCAAAAGGATACATAGAGTCACACACTCCATATTTTATTTCATCAAACGGAGCGAACATAAATTCCTTAATGAGACCTGATCCATAAATCGGGTCATTTTTCTTTAGCAGCTCTAGTGCTTTGCTTCCGAGCGAATCAATATCTGCCCCATCTACCACTTTGAAGGTCAGAGCAGCTGTACCATTCCCACTCATTATAAGTTCCGGATATACTTGTTTGATATATGCCATTGGACAAACTATATCAAACTTATTGAAAACAGAATGGGAAATATCCTCGAAAACTCCTGTAACAAAGAGCTCGGATTGTGAATCATTGATTTTCAGCCTGATTTTTTGACCTAACACCTCTGTAGATGAAAACAGACGTTGCGACAACGACTCACTAATCACCACAGCATCGCCCGATTCCAAACAACCTTCCCTTTCCCCTTGAACGAAAGGGAAAGAGAAGAATTCAAAAAAATTATTATCTGCAATTATCGTTTTAGGGGTGAATGAATCATCTCCCTGAATAACATCAATGTATGGGTAAGCAACAAAAGCACAGGAAGACCTGACTTCCGGAAATGAGTTCTCTATCAATGAAGCATTGGGATAACTTGTTCTGATTCCCTCTTCGTTATGACCAACATATATATCCTCTGTATTTTTCAGATTTCTGTCATAACTTAACTGCTCCGTTACAAAGAGTATGATTATATTCAAAAATGCCAGAGCAATACCTAACCCCACCACTTCTATAGCAGTGTAGAGCTTATTCCTCCATAAAAATCTGAAGTAAGACTTCATAACTACAACTCATTTTTAACATCTGCTACAATTTCTCCGTCAAACAGATTTATAATACGCTGAGCTACAGCAGCATCCTTTTGGGAGTGTGTCACCATAACAATAGTTGTACCCTCCTTGTTCAATTCTGACAGAAGATCCATCACCTCTTTACCGTTTTTTGAATCGAGGTTACCTGTAGGCTCGTCGGCAAGTATCAATTTGGGACCGGAAACCACTGCTCTCGCTATTGCTACCCTTTGTTGCTGACCTCCAGAAAGCTGTCCTGGAAAATGTTTTGCACGGTGGGAAATATTCATCCTTTTGAGAATTTCAGTCACTTTCTGTTTTCTTTCTGATGCTGAAATATTCAGATAGCGCAAAGGCAGTTCCACATTTTCATAAACATTCAATTCATCGATAAGGTTGAAACTTTGGAAAACAAATCCGATGTTCCCTTTTCGGAATTTGGTACGGTCTTTCTCTTTCAATGAACCTACCTGATGATCCAAAAGGGAATAATTGCCCCCCGAAGGATTATCCAACAATCCCAGGATATTCAACAATGTAGATTTGCCACAACCCGAAGGTCCCATAATTGCAACAAATTCACCTTCCTTTATTTCAAATGACACACCATTCAGAGCTGTAGTCTCTATTTCCTCGGTTCTGAAAACCTTTCTCAAATCTGTAACCTTAATCATAGTATTAAAATTATTTACATTTATTATCTTTTACAAAATATATGACAACGCGCGTGCCAACAACATAACTATTTAAATATCTGCACTTTGCAAAAACAACACCTTTTCAGAAGTGTAAAGAAATTTTACACTTGCAAAGAAACTTTACACATCTGATTTACAACCGTCCGGGATTTATTCTACTTAAATGACATTTACCGGATTTTCTGACGCAGCTTTGGCAGAACGGGCAAATACCAGCAGCCCCGTTACCGACATCACCAGAATCAAAGCCGACAAATACAACCACCAGGGCATTGCTATTCTATGGACAAAGTTGTCAAGATAGCGGGAAGTGATAACCCAAGCCACAGGGGCTGCCACTACAAAACAAATCAGAACAATTTTGATATAGTGGAAACTGAACATCCTGATCATCTGTCCTGAAGTGGCACCATATACTTTCCTTATGGCAATATCCCCTCTTCTATGGGCAGTCTCAAACAGTATCACTCCGACAACTCCCATTAGTGCAATCACGATAGCAATAAGGGCAAAAACCGATACAGCAACCATCTCCTTTTTCGATTTTTCATACAGAGTCTCAAGTTCGTTGGAGTACATACTTACCACAGGCAAGTCAAGTGTAGGATTGAGTTCCTGTATGGTCTTATATACAAAATCTGTCATCTGAGCCACACTGCTTCCCGGTCTCATACGGAGATAATAAGAAGAGTATATCTGACTTTTTGAGCAATAGATTGCTGCATATTTGTCTCCCTCTGCGACTGAAGTGAAATTGACATTTGGAATAATTCCTACCACCTTCAGACCTTTGTTTATTTCAGATACCAGAGGAACTCCAATCTCCTGATTCAAATTCTGAGTTATCAGCATTGCCCCACTTGTATGGGACTCTTTTGTAAATCCTTCACCTTCTAAAATTTCTATCCCAAAGACTTGCGGAAAATTCCACATAACCTTCCAGGCATTCAGATAAAACTCTTTTCCCTGATATGTCCTGCCCCAGACACTCGACTCTCCCACCATCATAGACACAGAGGCTGTAACACCCTCCACATCAGGATGTTGTTCAAGTTTGGAGATAAATGTTTCGGAATCGATATTGATCATCGATATCGAAGAGATTGCAAGAAGATTGTCTTTATTGAATCCGATATCGTAATTTACCATATATCGGTATTGCAATGTAAAGACTCCCGAAACAATAATCAGAATCATCGCTGCTGCAAACTGTACTCCGACCAATATATTTCTGATTCTTCTCCCCATTGCAGAACCTGCAAATCCATCTTTGACAGCCATAGCTACTTTCACTTTGGTGATATACATTGCAGGATATAGAGCACCTGCCAGTGAAAGAATCAGCATAAGCATAAACATTATGATTACCAGAGGAATATTGTCACCGAACTCCAATGAAGAAGTTACGTATTCCTTTACAAAACCATCTTTTAACAAATATACCAACAGCAATGCACACACAAAAGAAATCACTGTCAGAGCAAATGCTTCGAAGAGAAGACCTGTGCGCAGTTGGGACTGAGAGGCTCCCATCACTTTTGAGATATTTACATTCTTGATTCTGAAAGGGACCATACCCATACAGAAATTGACAAAGTTAAACAATGCTATCAGAATGATTATCAGAGAGATTACGCACATCACGACAGTACTCTTCGGAGTAGATGTATCCCACGCCGGATTGGTAGAGAAATTGGAACCTTGTTGATAATACATTTCATCCAACGGGACCAACTTTATAGGCAAGGTCATATCCTCCTCGGTAAAGACCTCCTGATCGTCAGGATTCTGCTCATTCCATTCTTCAATCATAGGAACCATTTCCGATTTGAAAAACTGATAATAGAAGTCTTGCCATACCTTTTTATACAATTGAGGATCAGCCCCTTCACTCAATCTTACAAAATTGGAGTAATTCCAGTTATTGTTTTCCTGTCCCTGTACACAATTGTCATTTTTGAAAATATGGTGACCATACAGGAATGTGTTTCTGCCAAAAGCCTTAAAAATTCCAACCACTTTGTGTGACTGTTTGGATGAGATGTCATTATAATACTGTCCTCCACCATAATATATTTCATCTCCGACAGAGAGTCCTGCCAACTCGGCAAAATAATCTGAAACTATAACCGTATTTGGTTCTGCAATTCCCATCAAATCTCCTGCTATCGGGTCAAACCCAAAAAGATCGACTCCCCCAACACCGATATCGTATGTGCCAAAATCAAATCTTTCGTATGCCTGGGCATCTGTTTTCAGATAACACGATGTAGGATAAGGGTATGAACGGAAATGGGTGCTCACCTCTGCCAAAGGAGAAGTTTCTGCTGCCTGTTTGGATATAGGAGACGGAGAGTTGTAAGACCACTCCAAAGTATCGTCATAAGCAAACCCTCCCCATTTGGCAAGGATAAGATAGGTTCTGTCCGAATTTTTTAACGATTTATTATAAGTGATTGAGTACCAAATCTGTGTACCCATAATATAGAATGCTGCCATTGCAAGAGTCAGCCCAAACACATTTATAAAAAAGGACAGACGATAATGCTTCAGTACAGTCCAAAAATTTTTCAAAAACATTCCCATAACCCTTTTATCTAAAAATTAAAACATCATTTTCTCCAAAGTTCTCATATCCTGAAATAATAACCTGTTCTCCCGGCTCTACCCCCTCGAGCACCTCATAATACTGAGGATTCTGGCGACCTATGCGGATATTTCTTTTAAAAGCCTGCGACCCGTCTTCACTCAAAACATAAATCCATCTTCCCCCTGTCCTCTGATAGAATGACCCGCGTGGAATCAACATAGCCTGCTGGGGCTGTCCCAACTGCAAATTAAGGTAGTAAGTCTGACCGATACGAATATTTGCCGGCTGCTCTCCGTCAAACTTGAAATCTGCCTTGAACTTCCCTTCCCTTACCTCCGGATAGACCTTTCTGATAATGGTATTAAAAAGTTCATCCTGTCTTTCAAACTGTGCAGAAAGTCCTGCCGACACCCTGTCTATATAATGTTCATCCACCTGAGCCTGAATCTTATAACTCTCAAGATTGTTAATCTGTCCAACTTTTGTTCCTGCCGAAATCGACTGGCCAAGCACCACATCGAGCAATCCCAACTCACCATCAATCGGAGCCTTGACAGTAAGATTTTCCTTTCTCTTGCGGATCATAGTCATATTGACTCTCATATTCTTCAAACTCTCCTCCATCTGCTCTATCTGAACACTTCTATATAGACTGTCCTGATACGAGCGGTTGCGGATGAGCCGAAGTTTATCTTGTGCAAGGAGATAATTTTCCTGAGCAATCAGCCATTCCTCCTTTGCAATCAGAGATTCTTCATACAACTCTTTAGCCGATTCATATCCCCTTTCAAGTCTTCTCACCTCCACCTCCAACTGCAGGATTTCCTGTTGCAAAGATAACTTCTGTTGCTCCATTGATATCATAGTATTTCGCAATATATTCTCTTTCTCGGCAAGTTCTGCCTCCGAATTAAGAATCTGCAGGTCAAGACTTTCATTATTTAACACCAAAATCACATCACCTTTCTTGACCATAGCACCCTCCTCTGCCACAATACTCTCTACAATACCACCTTCCAGAGGGGATATTTGAATGGTAGTCATCGGCATTACCTGCCCTGTAATTCTGATGTAATCATTAAACACATCATCCTGAACTGTGGCAAATGTGACAGATTTGCTGTTTACTCTGAGGACCGAACTATTATCCCTGAGCAACAGCCAGCCTACAAAAAACAACATCACACCTCCAACCCAATACGGCAGTGCCCTCTTCGTAAAAGCAGCTGCAATTCCTTTTTTCTTTTCAATTACTTTATCCATAGGTTTATCAAATTATTTCATTAAAACTCTTGTTCCGAATATGGTATCCCTTTATAATAATCCACCACACTTCTCTTTATCAGGAACTTGAACAATGCATTCAATTGTTCCGCCTGTGCCTGCAGAAAATTATTGGCTGAAGTCTGATACTCTATTGATGAAATCAACCCTTGTTCAAATCTCTTTTTATTCAAACTGAAAGCTTCTCTTTGGGCTGAAGCCCTCTCTTTTGACTGTTGGAATGCACTCGAAGCCCCATTCCTGTCTGCCACTGCTCTAAGCACTTCTGCCTCGACATCGCGTATTGTCTGGTCGTACTGGACCACTGCCCGAGTATATTCATTCTTCTTGCGGGAGATATTGGAATGTCTTGAAAGTCTGTCATATATCGGAATGGAAAGGGACAATTGCACATACTCTCCACTGTTGTTGCGGAATTGGTCCCAAAAAGGTTGTGGAGTGTAATCCTTCATTCCTGGATAAGAATAATAACTTGATGACCACCCTGCCGACAATGAAAGTGAGGGGGCAAGTTTCCATTTGGCAGTATGAAGGTCTGCCTTGGCATTTTCCAGCCTCCCTTGTGCTATTTTGACCGAAGGGAGGGTCTCTTTTGCGTAAGAGACAATATCCGAGGGTGCATCGGCAAGAATATCCACTTCCATACCGTTCCAGAGTGAATACTGGGTTGTATCTATATCAAATTGTAGTTCAAGAGGATAGAACATTATATCCTTTAAAGTCAAATAGGCATCAGAGAGATTGTTTCGGGCTATAATAAGTTGATATTCCCTATCGGCAAGGTCTGCACCTATCTGCACTACTTCAGAGTGTGATTTGCGTCCGAGTTCTTCCTCTCTTTGTGCAAGATAATGTGAGTTTCTGGCAGTAGAGACACTCTCACTGAGGATATCGACCAATTCTATAAAATAGGCCACATTATAGTAAGCCTCCATTGTGGCAAGGGATATCTCATCCTTTATCTGCTGTTCTCTGCTGATACCCATCAACATAGCAGTTTTGGTAATTTTCATATTATTTACCGCCTGGAAACCATTGAAAAGGGTTATCCCCGCAGATATGGAGTAACTGTTATTGAACGATGTGGTCGATACATAAGTATTTGTCTCCGGGTCAATGGAGCGACCAAAGTTGGAATAAGCATAGACACCTCCGCTGACAGAAGGGGTAAATGTCTGCAGGATAGCATCCCGTCTGGATATTCTGCTATCGTCGTTGTCTGCCTGCTGAATTTTGATTTTGGTAGAGTTGGAAATTGCATATTCCATACACTCTTTAAGAGTCATTGTGGTTTGGGCAAAAGAGTCATTTGCTCCCATTAAAATAGCGAGCAAGATAATTGATAGCCGTTTATAATAATACATCATTGTCTTTATGGTTTGCAAATATGGTATGCCACATTTGAGCCATAAACAGAACAGGTTGATTTCCAGTAATATAAGAAAATCAACCTGTTTCGTAGTGTAAAATTATTTTACACCCTATGTAAAATAATTTGACTCTCAGCTTGAATTATATGCATTTGAGAAATGCTTCTGATGCAGATAGAATATCCTGGAATGTGGTTTCAAAATCTCCGGTGTACCAAGGGTCTGCCACATCGGTAAAATCTCCGGTATAACTCATCATCAGATGAATTTTTTCCTGTGGGTCGTCGCCGACAATCCTTTTGAGGTTTCTGATGTTGGATTGATCCATACAAATAAGCAAATCAAAACGGTCATAGTCCTCAGGAGTTACCCTTCGAGCCCTTTTATTGTTGTCAAAAGGGATTCCGTGCTGGGTGAGTGAACGCTTTGCGGGAGGATAAATCGGATTGCCGATTTCTTCCATAGAAACTGCTGCTGATTCTACATAAAACATATCCTCCAGATGGTAAATTTTGACCAATGCTTTGAAAATAAACTCTGCCATCGGAGAGCGGCAGATGTTGCCGTGACATATAAACAATATCTTTTTCATTTTACAAATATAAACTAATTTGTATTTTTGTCGTAAATCAGAAAACGGATATATGGCAAAAACAAAGGCAAAGATACTGGTCGTAGATGACAACAGCGGCATCAGATCCGCGTTGAAACTACTTCTTCCTATGCACTTTACACAAGTGGAAATTATTTCCACCCCAAATGAACTACCCAGAAAATTATCAGAATTCCAACCCGATGTAGTGCTGTTGGATATGAATTTCCATACCGATATCAATACCGGGAACGAGGGATTGTTCTGGTTGGGTGAGATAAAAAAGTTCAACTCAAATATGGAAGTTATTCTGTTTACAGCTTATGCCGATATCCAATTGGCAGTAGAGGGAATTAAAAGAGGTGCAGCTGATTTTATTGTAAAACCGTGGGAGAATGAGAAACTTATCGAAACGCTGCGCTCGGCTGCTTCGAGAAACAATAAGGGTAAAAATAGCGGCTCGCAGGGCAACTCGGGAAATTCCTCTTCAGTAAAAATGTATTGGGGAAGTTCTGTCAAGATGGCAAACCTGAGAAAGACTGTTGAGAAGATTGCCCCTACCGATGCCACTATTCTAATTACCGGAGAGAACGGAACCGGTAAAGATGTTCTTGCAAATGAGATACACAGATTGTCTGACCGCTCCGACAAGTGTATGATCAGTGTGGATGCAGGAGCCATTACCGAGACACTTTTCGAGAGTGAACTGTTCGGTCATATCAAAGGGGCATTTACAGATGCTCACGCTGACCATACCGGAAAATTTGAACTTGCAAACGGTTCTACTCTATTCCTCGATGAGATTGGAAATATCCCATTGCACCTTCAGGCAAAACTGCTGAGAGTGTTGCAGAACAGAACCATTACCAGAGTTGGAGACACCAAATCGATTCCTATTGACATCCGTCTGATTTGTGCCACAAACAAAAATCTTGAACAGATGGTTGCCGACGGGCTGTTCAGGGAAGATTTGTACTACAGAATCAACACAATGCATCTGCAATTGCCTCCTTTGAGGGAAAGAAGAGATGAGATTATCCCTTTGGCAGAACTTTTCATTGCCAAATATAAAGAGAAATATCATAGAGAATTGGAGGGCATTGACCCTCAGGCAAAGAAGCTTTTGGAAGAGCACAACTGGAGCGGAAATATCAGGGAATTGCAAAACTGTATTGAAAAAGGGGTAATTATGTCTGAGGAAAAATTATTGCAATACTCCGATATATTTCTCACTCCGGGGATAGGTTCTACTCAGAAAGATACTCTTTCCGACGGGTCTGCTATAGGACTTACAGGGGAAGAGACACTCGAGAAAGCTGAAGAGAAAGCTATCAGGGCTGCTATGCAACGCTACGAAGGGAATCTTTCAATGGTGGCAAAATCATTGAACATTTCACGCCCCACCCTTTACGCAAAACTTAAAAAGTACAATATCTGATGATTACTCCTGAAATCGGAACTATTCTTTTGGCACTGGCAGCAATAATCATTTCTGCTGTTATTTCTCATCTTGTCACATCATACAAGGTGCGTAAAAAAGTGACATATATGCTCGATGCACTGGAGGACAAAGAGCTTAATTTCCGATTCAACGAAGAGAAACTCACCGACAGGAAACTCAACAGGACACTTAACCGTCTGAGGAACATTTTTGACAAAGAACGCAAAGAAATTCTCCAAAAAGAGAAGTTTTATGGAGAGATTTTGGACAATATAACCACCGGAATAGTTATTATAGAAGAGAAAGGGTATATTCAATACTGCAACAAGACAGCCTTGAATCTCCTCTCACTGGCGACATTCAGCAATTTGAGACAATTGCGTTCGATAGGAGATTCCCTCTACGACGCTTTTGTTCAGGTAACCGAATCCCACGAAGAGAAAGTGAGTTATCACGACGAGTCGGGGACACGCAAACTCCTGCTCAATGCCACAAAAGCAATTCTTTCAGGAAAGGAGTTCCAGATTATAACCCTCCACGATATCAGCAGTGAGATAAATGACAATCAACAAGAGTCTTACACCAGACTGATCAGAGTCCTTACTCACGAAATAATGAATACAATAACTCCTATTGCATCATTGAGCAAGACCCTCAGCGGATATCTTCATACCAACTACGAACCATCTGAAGAGATATCTCTATCAGAGAAAGAACGACTGGTCAGAGAAGGTCTTGAAACCATCACCCAATCGTCCAACGGATTGATAAAATTTGTTGACTCCTACCGCAGTCTTACCCGTATTGCAACTCCGATCAAAAAGGTAATTGCATTGAATGAGCTGATAGAGAGTATTCTTCACCTTGTAAAGCCGGAATTGGAAGCATCTTCTGCAGCAGTGACATACGAAGAAAATTCCAATAACATTCTGCTATATGCCGATTCGGGACAAATAACCCAGATTATTATCAACATTATCAAAAATGCCATTCAGGCTGAGGCTACCAGGATAGCCATCAAAGCACAAATAGACAACAAAGAGGGGGTCATCATTGATATTACCAATAACGGAAGACAGATCAGCAAAGAGAGCCGCGACGAGATTTTTGTACCATTCTACACAACAAAACCTGAGGGTACAGGAATCGGGTTGAGCATCTCCCGTCAGATTATGCGTCTGCACAACGGATCGCTCACCCTTACCCAAAGTACCTCTGCAGAAACCACTTTCACCCTTTATTTCAAATAGAGTCTCCCCTATTCCACCACTTTCTCTTTGAGTGAAGTGTTTATCAGATTCATAAGTTTGATAGTTCTCTCCTGAATATCATTTCTCCTTTCGGGGACAAACAGATTTTTGTAACGTGTAGGAGTTATATTGAATTTCAAATCATCAAAAGTACCCTTTACATCAAGTCCCAGACGGATAGGAGAGATACAGTCGATATGGTAATTGAACGACATATCGAGGTTATGACGACCTGATAGAATCAGCTGATATTTATCCATACCTATCACAAAAGGATAGATATCCACCTCATTTCTAAAGACTGTCACATCGACTACCAAAGAGTCGATTTTGTTTTCCTGTGACTTTTGGAAACTCAACAAAGATGCTATCGTATCAAAAGTTTCACTGTCGAGCACTACCAGATCCTTGCCCTCTATCGCTGCTGCTCCGAGCAAAGTAGATTTTTTGAGTTCGTATTTTGAATTCAGATAAGTTTCTGCTGCCAAATGGAACTCAGCCTGCCCTGAAAACGATTTCAGCATAGGGACAATGGAGTCAATCTGAGGTACCATTTTGATCAGTTTATCTATCTCTATATCGAGCAAATGGAAATCGATACCGGCATACAGGTGATTCTTGCGTGGAGACTTGTACATAGCGGTAAGTTGCATACGGGCAGCATCCGAGGTAAATCCCAACTGACGGAGCACCATCACACCATCTTTAATGGTAATGCCACCACCTATGTTCTGAATCTCATTGCCAAAAGCATACGCCGACTTGATATCGGTATTCAGAGTCAAATCGATCTTTGCGGGAACCATAAACGGCTCGTCCTCCTGTGTTACAACAAGGGTATCAGTTGAAGAAATCACCATAGATTCCGGATCTTCAGACTCCATCTCGGCAGATTCCGACTCTGCAGCATCTGATTCCATAGCCTCGGGTTCCACTCCCATTCCACTGAAATAATCGAGCAGCTGATCGATATCGGTTCTCTCTGAAACAAAGTCAAAATTGGCACATAGAAGTCCTGTATCTGCCACAAATGAAGATATATCGGTCACATCACCACTGAGTTTGAAATCGGAATTTCCAACTCTCATACGGCTGTCTGCAATGGAAAGGGTATCAGCACGATATCCAAATCTGATGGCAGGGATATCTATTTGGTCTTCAATTTCACTCCAAAGAAGTTCCCCGTTGGTGAAATCTACCTCAACCTGAGGATTCCATTGAGCCAACAAACCGGTGGCAGAAGTATCCCGTTTTGCCTTGGCACCCAAAAATATCTTTTCTGTATCGAGTTGGACGGCATTGCCACTTCTGACAAAAAGTTCCTGACTGCCATAATCAAACCAATACTCCTCACCAGGCAAAAGTGCAACAGTTCCTTCAGATGAAACCACTGCTGCCTCCATATCCGACATTGTACCATACAAGCCATTGACTGTATAATCGACAAAGGCACTCAATGGGGTATTTTCATCCAGAATATCACTGATGCCATATTTGAATAGACTGCCTGAGAAGGTACCATAGATATCGCTACCCATTGTAATATCCAAAGCATCAGTAGAAAGTTCTCCTGTGTAAGCAACTTCAAATCTGCCATTTACATCCTCACATCTTGAAAGTTGGGACTCAGTTGGAAGGTAATTGTCCAACTTCAAAGCGACTCTCGGAGTAGATACGAAAATAGTATCCTGATAAACTGCATCGAGATCAGTCATAACCATAGATGCACTGAGATAAGTCCTCTCTATATTCATCGATGTAAAATCATCCAACTCCCCTTTCGCCTTTGCAGAGAAAGCCAATCTGCCATCCAAATCGACATTCATCGAGTCAGGCACTGCAAATAACAAATCTTTTAAATTAAGGTTGGCTGAAAGGGACGCATCACAAAACATTTGTCCCAAAACATCATTCACCTTTCCTTTCAATGAGACTTTATTGGAACCATTGAATACTGCAGTAAGGGTCTCAATGGTAGCATTCACTCCATCTTCGGTATTCAAATCTGCATCAACAACTACCTTTGCATCAATATTTTTCACCCTGTATGGCAATACCGACAACATCTGGGCTCCACCATTTTTCAACAAAAGTTCTGCCTCGACCAGGGGCATATTTGAAGCGGAGAGAAATCCTTTGGCAGAGGCCTGCAATGAGATTTCTCCTGAAAGTTTATAATCCTGAACAAGAGGAAGATAAGGTTCAGGTATCAATGGGAGAATATCTTCCAGTCCAACAGGCTCAACAGTCATTTGCAAATCGGTTTCTACCCCCTCTTCCTCCAATAGCGCATCACCGCTCAATAGAATTGCCACATCAGAATATTTGAATTTGGCACCTTTGACCGTTACGGCCAAAGAATCTTTCCGGACCGATGCCAAAAAAGGAAATGAAAATTCCATCGGAACATTATCACAGAACAGTGTATCTCCAAGCGACAGTGATACTCCTCCTATTGAGAGTTCCAGATCACCATCTACCATCCAATTCTTCGAACTTTTTACAAACACCTTTGTATCAATATCCCTAACCTCAGCAGACATTGCATCATCGCCATAAATCACATCAAAATCTTCCACTGCCAATTGTTCCAAATCCACTGCAGTGAAAGGGAGAGGAAACAGCGACTCGAGTGATCCTTCTGAGGAGATTGTATCGGCAGGAGCTTCTTGCGGAGCAGACTGGGGCAAAAGGGTAAGATTTGCAAAACCACCCTTTAGAGAGAATCTGTCCACCAACACCTCCTCTCTTTTGAGAAAGGCCATAATATCAATACTTGCATACAAATCATCTACACAAGCAATGGTATCCTGGGCAGGCTTTGTCATAACCTCAAATCCCTCTATATGAATTGAAAAGCGTGGAAAAGTCTTGAAAAAGACCAGGTCTGCATTTTCCAATCCAAAAGAGAAAGCCTCCATTTTGTTGAGATTCTTCTCAACGATAGGGACCAGAATTTTAGGAGAGAAAACAATTGTACAAACAGTTCCGAGTGCCAATACAACAACTCCCACCAAAGAGAGCAATGTTATCAGCAGAATTTTAAATCCTTTTTTCACTTGTAAAAAATAAATTAATTAACCTTTGAGAATGAATAAGTTACACCGTAGTCATCTTCGTAAATCAAAGTATTGGCAGTAAGAGTGGTAACGGTATAAACTTTTGGAACTGCAGCTTTTGTTCCGTCTGCGCTCAACTCAGTCACATAAATATGGGTAAGTTCAGCATTGACAAGTTCCCAGGTAAAGTTCATTGCCTCCTCCTCGGTTACATCGTCTGAGGTATCCCAAGTTTTTCCCGAGTGGTCAGAAGCATATTTGTAGAACAAAGTTCCCGACTGCCATTTTCCATAAAGGAATGATTCTTCAAAAGAAGCATCTCCTCCCATAAGTTTTGAACAAGATGAGACCATAACTACTGCCATTACGGCTAAAACTAATAAACCTAAAATCTTTTTCATTATTGTATCTGTTAAATTATTTCAATTCATTTATAAGTTCTTCGACAGTGTCACAGAATTTTATCAGCCCTTTCTCTGAAGAAGGCATAAAACCCTGTTCTATCATATTGGTTATCAAATCTTTTACAGGGGAATAAAAACCATTTGTATTCAATACATATACAGGCTTTGAGTGGATTCCCAACTGTAACTCGAGAGCGTATGCAAAAAATTCGTGCATAGTTCCGAAACTCCCCGGTAGAATTATTGCAGCCTGACTCAACTGGGTCATTTTTTCTACTCTGGTGGCAATCGAGGGGGTCGCTATCAGCTGAGTAAGATTTGTGGCTCTCACATTTATTCCTCTCAAAGAGTTCTCTTTTTTTCCTTTGAACCCTTCCGGAAAGACTCCGATAACCTCTCCCGAGAAGTCAAGCGCACCCTGCGCCAAAGCACCCATTGTCCCAACGCAAGCACCACCATAGACAAGTTGTGTACCCATTTGGGCCAATGCTTTGCCTAAAGTATATGCATCTTCTTTGAAACGCTCTCCATTCCCTGAAGAAGAGCCCAGATAAACCACTACTGATGAATATTTTGCACTCATAAAAACGCTACTCCGAAATTACTCCGCTGCCTATCATTTCCAAATCGTCAGCAGAATACCACACTGCAAACTGTCCGGGTGTGATACCCCTCTGATGCTCCTCAAACAATATATACAGGTCTTCCCCTTTGCAAATAAGTTTTGCTTTCTGCAATGGCTGACGGTATCTGATTCTCACAAGATAATCTCTGGTCTCTCCATCTTTCATCTTCAAATCCTCTCTGATCCAGTGTACCTCAGAGCCATCTATTCTCAAGGCTTTCCTCGAAAGGCCGGGATGATGATGTCCCTCGCCCACATATATCGTATTGGTTTCCATTACGATATCAATTATAAAAATAGGCTCCTTATGACCACCGATATTCAGTCCTTTGCGTTGGCCTATGGTATAATATTGCGCTCCGATATGGGTTCCGATTTTCTTTCCGTCAGATTCCTTATAGTGATAAACCTTAGAGAGTTCCTCCACTGAAGCCTCTTCCCCTTCTGAAGGTATGGCATATCCTGGATAACCCTTCAGATTTTCGTAGAACTCCGGGAAAATCTCAACAACATTACCCTGCTTGGAAGCAAGTTTCTGCTGCAAAAAGACAGGCAAATCGACCTTTCCCACAAAACAGATACCTTGCGAATCTTTCTTTTCGGCAGAAGGTAGTCCAGCCTCACGGGCTATTTCCCTTACGCGGGGCTTTTCAATATCTCCGATAGGGAATATTGCCTTGGATAGTTGCTCCTGATTCAATTGGCACAAGAAATAACTCTGATCCTTGTTTCCATCGACTCCGGCCAGAATCCTATATACCTCTTTTCCATTCTCATCCACAAATTCTGCACCTCTGCAATAATGGCCTGTTGCCACATAGTCTGCCCCCATTGACTGGGCAGCCTTCAGGAATGCATCGAATTTTATTTTACTGTTACAAAGGACATCTGGATTGGGTGTACGACCTTTTGAATACTCCGAGAACATATAATCGACCACATCCTTTCTGTAAGTATCGGACAAATCGATAAATTTGAACGGAATTCCAATTTTTTTCGCAACCATCTTAGCCACAGAGAGATCCTCTTCCCACTCACACTCTCCGTGCAATGTTCCTGTAATGTCGTGCCAGTTTTGCATAAACAATGCAAATACATCATAACCAGCCTCTTTCAACAAATATGCAGCAACTGATGAATCGACCCCACCTGAGAGTCCTACAGCAATTTTTTTTCCTTCTAACTTCATTTTTTTCAAACAAAAGTTTTTATTAAAGCGATTTTTTATATCTTTGCGCCGGGTAAGTCTTACACGACCAGCTCCTATCTAACTCCCCCAGGGCCGGAAGGCAGCAAGGGTACGATGGTTGTAGCGGTGCGATGTAATCAGCTTACCCTTTTTCTTTTTATATACCTGCCCTCTTAACTTCCTTACTGTCAAAAATAAAGGGCAGAACATCATCCACTGAATCAAATATCATTATCCTTTTGCATCCTCCAAGAATGATTCTCATTTTAACCCCGGAACGCATCTGACTCTCTGCCATCACCTGACGGCACGCTCCACAAGGGGAAGCAGGCTCATCCAGCAACTCTCCGTTTTGAGCAGCCACTATAGCCAAAGCCACAACACCTTTTTCAGGATAATTTGCCCCCGCTGCAAACAAAGCAGTCCTCTCAGCACAAAGTCCCGACGGATAAGCAATATTCTCCTGGTTGGCTCCCTTGACAACAGTCCCATCAGAAAGGAGGACAGCAGCTCCGACATTGAATCCGGAATATGGCGCATAAGAGCCCTTTGTCGCCTCTATTGCTGCCATCATAAGATCACGATCCTCTAAGGACAATTGCTCCATGGAAGAGTACTCAGAATATTTTATTGTCAATAATTTTTCTGCCATTTTAAAAT
>JAZRBT010000082.1:0-4177 GCA_045635245.1 Candidatus Coprenecus sp. | reverse complement strand
CCTCAGACATTTGTTTTGGCCGATACCACCTGGACTCCCCAAAGTACCGACAGAGCAGAATGGATCGGACAGAGTGTAACCCTCAAATGGGGACTTACCCGAAGCAGTAACAATATCTCTGCATATCTGATGAAACAATTCGGACCACAAGCTATGGTAGAGATGTGCCGCAAACTCGGAATCACCTCATATCTTGGACCTTACCCTTCATTGTGCCTTGGTCCGGCCGATATCACATTGCTCGAAATGGTTGGAGCATACAACACTTATCCTTCGAGAGGTGTACACGTAGATCCTATGTTTGTTACCAGAATTGAGGACAAAGAGGGCAATGTTTTAGGTGTATTTACTCCGAGAAAACAAGAGGCGATCAGCGAAGCATCTGCATATCTGATGGTAAATCTGATGGAGGGTGTTGTAAACGAAGGTACTGCAGGAAGGCTGAGATTCCGCTACAAACTTGAAGGTCCTATCGCCGGCAAGACCGGAACCACCAACGACCAGTCAGACGGATGGTTTATCGGATATACCCCTTCTATCACTGCGGGAGTATGGGTTGGAGCAGAGGACAGACAAGTCCATTTCGAGACCCTTGCAATGGGTGGAGGTTCCAATATGGCTCTTCCTATCTGGGGTATCTTTATGCAGAAAGTTATGGAGGACGGTACTCTCGGAGTTACCAAACATAACAGATTCATCGCCCCTGCCGGAGTGCAGTTCAATATGGATTGCGACGGAAGTGACAATGATGCAATTAGTGAACAGAAAGAGGAACAGGAGAATTCATTCTTTGATTTCTAACAATAAACATCTAAAGACAATGAAGAAGATTGCAGTAGTCTATGGAGGATTCTCATCAGAGGTTGAGATTTCCATAAAGAGTGGAAAAACTGTGGCAGCCTGGTTAAGAAACGCCGGCTATCAGGTATATGAGATTCTTCTTACCAAGGAGCAGTGGTGCGTGGTAGAGGAAGAAAAAAAATATTCTGTTGACAAAAACGATTTCAGTTGTACCATCGGTTCAGAAAAAATAAAATTTGACAAGGTTTTCATAATTATCCACGGAGACCCCGGTGAAAACGGATTGCTCCAGGCTTATTTTGAAATGCTGGACATTCCTTTTATCGGCTCGTCATCACTTGTCACATCCATTGCTTTTGACAAATATGCCTGCAAATCTTATTTGAAAGGGAAAGGTGTCCATCTTGCAAAAGACCTTTATATAAGAAAAGGTGAGCCAATCACCACTGAGGAGATTCTGAAGGATTTGAAACTTCCCGTTTTTGTAAAACCCACCAACGGAGGCTCAAGTTTCGGAGTTTCAAAAGTCAAAAAGGAGGAAGAACTCGCAGCTGCCCTCGAAGTAGCATTTAAAGAGGGAGACGGTGTCCTTATCGAAGAGGGTATCGTGGGAAGAGAAATAGACTGCGGAGTTTATAAAGACAATAAAGGGACTCACGCACTTCCCCTGATAGAGATTGTCTCCAAAAATGAGTTTTTCGATTATGAGGCGAAGTATTTGGGTGCGAGTGACGAAATTTGTCCTGCTCCGATAGACGAGCAGACCACTTTGAGAGTTCAGCAGGAGGCTATCAAGATTTTCGACATTCTGGGTTGCACCGGATTGATGAGATATGATTTCATCGTAACTGAAGATGGTATTCCTTATTTCTTGGAGGCGAACCCCAATCCGGGAATGACCGCAGCGAGCCTTCTTCCACAGATGGTCGCTGAAGCGGGAATCAGAATGGAAGATTTTCTAAGTGCTCTGATAGAAGATAAATAATATGACACGCAAGGAATTTGTTACCAAGGCTATTGAGTATTTGAGTGAGAACTATTCTATGGGGGAGGCAAAAGCCATCGCCGTAAGGATTCTTACACACTTTTTGAAACTTTCTGAATATGAATACTCTATCGAGCCGGGAGTAATAATTCCACGCTCCGAACTAACCCCTTTACAGGAAGCTCTTGAGGAACTTTCAGCCAACAGACCTGTCCAATATGTCATCGGCTACGAAGAGTTTGCCGGAAGAAAATTCAATGTCTGTGAATCTGTTCTGATACCTCGTCCCGAGACCGAAGAGTTGTGCAGGATTATCCTCAACAGAAACAAAGAACTCGGCGGTCCTTTCCAGAAAGTGCTCGATATTTGTACCGGCTCGGGTTGTATTGCATACACCCTGGCCTGCTCTCTTCCCAATTCTGAGATATTTGCCTGCGATGTGGATGAATCTGCTCTGAATGTGGCAAAGGGACAGCAAATCTGTATCGACGAAGGGGGTAGAATTCCCCTTAAAAACATTCCATTCTTTTTCCAAAGGGATATTTTCAATGGTCCACCAGAAGATGTCAATTTGGAAGAACTCGACCTTATCGTATCAAATCCCCCATACGTGTGCGAGAGTGAGAAAGACTTTATGGCTCCCAATGTTCTCGACTATGAACCCGATATTGCGCTATTTGTCCCCGACAATGATCCTTTGAGATTCTACAAGGGGATTGCACTTTGGGCAGAGTCCCTTCTTCGCACCGGAGGAGAGTGTTACTGCGAAATCAACCAGTCGTATGGCCCTGCAGTAAAGGAATTGTTTGAAAGCAAAGGTTTCAGCGATGTGGAAATTATTGAGGATTTCCGCGGCAAAAACCGCTTTGTCCATTTTACAAAGTGGTTTTAAGCAACAGTTCCGAGATTGCAAGATCCTCTTTTGTCGTAATTTTTATATTGAATCTCTCTCCATCTACAAAAGTCAGTGGAACTCCATTTTTCTCCACCACCGAAGCGTCATCAGTAAATTCGGGGGAGAATGGTTGCAGGTATCCCTGTTTCAACACCTCCGAGTGGAAAATCTGAGGAGTCTGAACGAGTCTGAATTTCGATCTGTCGGCTATGACACTTCCTCCGTCGGGAGTGATTTCCCTTATTGAATCGACTAACGGAAGGACAGGTATTACCGCCTGATGTTCCTGCGCCATCTCGAACATAGAAACCACCTTCTCTTTGGAGATAAAAGGTCTTACGCCATCGTGTACAGCCACGATTGCTCCATCAGGGACAAATTTCAATCCCTCTTTCACTGAGTGGAATCGGGTCATTCCCCCTCTGGCGAGGACATACCTGAGATTTATCTTCTCCTTTTCGCAGTAATCGAGCCAGAACTGACGGATTTCGGGATTCAGAACCAATATGATATTGACTTTGAAAGGGAGATTCATAAACAATTCAAAAGTATATCTCAATATCGGCTTGCCCCCTATTTCGAGTATCTGTTTAGGAATATCTGCCCCCATTCGGGAACCTGCCCCACCGGCTGTAATGATGACATACTTTTCTCTGTTCATAAGTTTTTAATAATTTTTGACAAATGTACTCCTTTTTTGTGATTAAATGATTAATTTTACCGGCAGATAAATCAAGTAACAATTTAGTTATCAACAAGAATATGGATAATACAAGAACTATCAAGAGAGCCCTTATTTCGGTATACGATAAAGACCTCATCTTAGACATTGCAAATGAACTAGTTAGAGTAGGAGCAGAAATACTTTCAACCGGAGGTACACGCGACTATCTGGTATCTAATAACATTCCTGTTACCCCTGTAGAAGATCTGACCGGTTTCCCATCCATATTCGGTGGAAGGGTAAAAACCTTGCATCCTGCAGTAATGGGCGGTATTCTCAAAAGAAGAGAGAACGACACAGACACCCAGGAGGGAGAAAAATACAACATTCCCAACATTGACCTTGTGATTGTGGACCTTTATCCTTTTGAAGAGACCGTAGCAAAAGGTGCAACTCCCGAAGAGATTATCGAAAAAATCGACATCGGAGGTATTTCCCTTATCAGAGCAGCTGCGAAGAATTACAACGACGTGGTTATCGTTCCCAGCAAAGATGGTTACGCAGAAATTCTTTCATTGTTGAAAGAGCAGAACGGTGTCACCACCCTTGCACAAAGACGCCATTTCGCTGCTACAGCATTCTTGAAGAGTTCTTCATACGATTCTCACATTTTCCAATATTTCAACATTGAGGAGAATCTCCCTGCATTCAACCTCAACTGTTCAGAGCACCGCTCTTTGAGATATGGAGAAAACCCTCACCAACAAGCAATGTTCTATGGTGCAGCCAATGCACTTCCTGAGCAACTTCACGGTAAGGAACTTTCTTACAA
>JAZRBT010000081.1:0-7724 GCA_045635245.1 Candidatus Coprenecus sp. | reverse complement strand
GACTACCTACAGCTTATGACAGGACCTCCCGAATTGAAAGGGGTCAGAGAACAGGAGGTGGCGAATATCTCGCGTTCGCTTAAAGCTATTGCAAAGGAACTCGGTATTCCGATTATGGCATTGTCACAGTTGTCCCGTGCAGTAGAGACCCGTGGAGGAAACAAGCGTCCTCAGCTGAGTGACCTCAGGGAGTCCGGTGCGATCGAGCAGGATGCCGATATCGTAATGTTCATCCACCGTCCCGATTATTATGGACTTGCTGAGGATCAGGAGAGTAAAGGACTTGCTGAGATTATCCTTGCCAAGCATAGAAATGGTTCTACAGGTGTTGTCAATATGCGATTCAGAGCAAATGAGGCACGATTTGTGGATGCCAACGATGATGACTATTACGATGAACAGGCAGGAGAACCTGTTGAGTACCAGTCGAGTATGAATCTTCCTGAATTTAATGGAGAGGATTTTTAGAATATCGCTTTTACTGCTGTTATTACCAATTCTTTCATTCGGACAATGTCTTCCAGTGGTTCCGGAGTTGAAAGAGAAACACGCTTTTGCCCCTTCGGAGAAACTTTCCTATATCCTCCATTACAAATGGTTGGGTATAAGAACTGATGTGGGGGAGGTGGAAGTTACCCTCTCCCGGGGAGGAATGCTCGATTCTCTGGCAACGCTAAGAGCTGTTGCTCAGGGGCAGACATATAAATTCTGGGATGCTTTCTTTAAAGTGAGGGACAGGTACGAATCCCGATTTTTTGAATCGGATATAACCCCGTTTTATTTTGAAAGGAATATCTACGAAGGGGGATATACCATTGAAAACTACTATTATTGGGATAATGAGTCTCATCAGATAGATGCTTCCATTGTCAAAAAGAGTGGTGTGATAGATACTATTCTTCCCGGGAATGAATGTACTTTCGATTTGCTGACTCTTTTTTATCACGCCCGAAATATCGATTTTGAAAAGATAGACCAGGGCAAAAATTATCCTGTCTCTTTTGCAATTGACAATGATATTTTCAATATCTATTTCCGCTATATAGGAAAGGAGGAGGTTCGGGTTCCCGGTCTCGGAAAGTTCCGTTCAATGAAATTTGCAGCCAAAGTGGTTGCCGGTGAGGTATTTACCGGAGAAGAAGAACTTTTTGTCTGGGTATCAGATGATTATAACAGAATACCTTTGCTTTTTCAGGCTCCGATTATAGTCGGTTCGGTCTATGGCCGCCTGAGTGAATGGGAGAATATAAGCTATCCGTTCGAGAGTAAGGTGGAAAAGAAAAAACAGAAATAATGGAAAACAGTAGAAATGTAATCAAACATTCGGGTCTTGTGAGCAAAGTATCACAGGATTCTTTGCTGGTGGAGATAGTCTCCAAAAGTGCCTGTGCCGCCTGTCACGCAAAAGGTATTTGCGGGGCTTCTGAGAGTGAATCCAAGGTGATAGAGGTTAAAAGAGAGGACGATGGAGCATTTAAAGTCGGGGACAATGTCAATGTTACCATACGATATTCAATGGGAATGAAAGCGGTATTGCTCGCTTATGTCATTCCGTTGTTTATTATATTGGTTTTATTATTAACTTTGTCAATTGTTTTGCCGAATGAATTGTATGTGGCAGCAATAACGATAGCTATTCTGTCTCTATATTTTTTTGCATTGAGTTTGGCAAAGAAAAAACTGGGGAATAAATTTATTTTTAGTGTAGAAAAAATATAAAAATGAGCACTACTTTGATTTTTACAATCGTTATCCTGACCTGCCTGGGACTCTTCCTGGCGGTGGTTTTGTTTTTAATCGCTAAGAAGTTCAATGTACAGGAGGATCCAAGAATTGATCTTGTGGAGGCGATTATGCCCGGGGCCAATTGTGGCGGTTGTGGTTTTGCCGGATGTCGGGCATTTGCTGAGGCTTGTGTAAAAGCAGGTACTTTGGAAGGCAAATTTTGTCCCGTAGGGGGAAACAATGTTATGAAAGCAATCGGAGAGAAATTGGGGGTAGCCGTAGAGGAAAAAGTCCCTATGGTGGCTGTTGTAAGATGTCACGGAACTTGTGACAACCGTCCCAGAACCAACTTCTACGATGGTTCCTCTTCGTGTAAGATAATGAACTCGCTTTATAGCGGAGATACCGATTGCCGATATGGCTGTCTGGGTGGCGGAGATTGCGAGAAAGTGTGCGCATTTGATGCCATTAAGATTAATCCCCGAACAATGTTGCCCGAGGTGGACGAGGAGAAATGTACCTCTTGCGGAGCCTGTGTGAAAGCTTGTCCCAAAGCAATTATTGAGTTGAGGAATAAAGGACCCAAAAACCGCAGGGTATATGTCAGCTGTATGAACAAGGATAAAGGGGGAGTGGCCAAAAAGGCTTGTGCAGTGGCTTGTATCGGCTGCCGTAAATGTGAGAAAGTTTGTCCTTTCGGAGCAATTACAGTGGAAAACAATCTTTCGTATATTGATTATAACAAATGTAAGCTTTGTAGAAAATGTGTGGACGAATGTCCTACCAAAGCTATTTGGTCTGTCAATTTCCCTGTCAGAGTACCCAAACCACAGGAACAGGTAACCCAAGAATCACAAGTAACACCAAAAGAGCAGTAGTATGAAGATGAAAAAGACCTTCTCGATGGGTGGTGTACACCCCAATGACAGTAAATTGTCTGCAGATTCGGCTATTGAGAAATTCCCTATTCTTGATAGAGTATATATCTCTATGTCCCAGCATCTTGGGGCTCCTGCTCAGCCTATAGTCCAAAAGGGTGATTATGTGAAAGCGGGTCAGTTGATAGCCACAGCCAGTGGTTTTATCTCTGCAAATATCCATTCTTCGGTTTCGGGAACAGTGGCATCTGTTGAACCATATAAGGATATTGCAGGCAATTCTGTAATGCACGTTATAATTGATGTTCAGGGAGATGAGTGGGATGAATCGGTAGATACTTCCACTGAAATAAAAAGAGAGATAACCCTTACCCCTGCAGAGATTCTCAAGAGAGTAGGTGATTGTGGGGTAGTGGGACTTGGTGGCGCATCTTTCCCCACACACGTGAAACTTTCTCCTCCTCCAGGTAAAAAAGCTCAGTATCTGATTATCAATGGTGCTGAGTGTGAGCCATATATCACATCTGACTACCGTCTTATGGTGGAGCACCCCGAGGAGATTATAATCGGAACAAAAATAATGATGAAGGCTTTGGGTGTGACAAAGGCCTATATCGGAGTGGAAGATAACAAACCTTTGGCTATCAAGAAACTCAGAGCATTCGAGTCTTCAGAGATCGAGGTGGTCTCTCTCGCAAAAAAATATCCTCAAGGTGGTGAGAAACAATTGATTCAGGCCTTGACCTCAAGAGAGGTTCCTTCGATGGGACTTCCCATTGATGCAGGGGTAGTTGTGCAGAACTGCGGAACTGCGTTTGCTGTTTATGAGGCTGTGCAGAAGAATAAGCCATTGGTTGAGAATGTGGTGACCATTACAGGGGATTGTACTGAGCAACAGAGAAATTTCCAGATTCGCGTGGGTACTCCTATCGAAAAGATTTTGGATCAGGTGGGAAGATTGCCAAAGGATGCTGCAAAACTTATCAGCGGTGGTCCTATGATGGGAAAAGCGGGTTCAAATATAACTGCCACCACAGTAAAGAGCACCTCTTCTCTATTGGTTCTGACTGAACAGCAGACAAAACGCAAACCGGAAGGAGAGTGTATCAGATGTGCCAAATGTGTTCAAGCTTGTCCTATGGGACTTGAACCATATCTGTTGAACAAACTTGCCCGTTTGGGAAGAAACGAAGATCTTGAGCAAGAGAAGGTTTATGACTGTATCGAGTGCGGAAGTTGTATGTTTACCTGTCCTGCCAATATCGCATTGTTGGATTATATAAGAATGGCTAAAGCAGATGTCCTCAAGATAATGCGCAGCCGCCCTAAAAAGTAATATAATAGTCAGTATATGAGAAAACTGTTAGTTTCACCATCCCCTCATATCCACGGAAATGAGAGTACAAGAAAGATAATGAGAGATGTCCTTATCGCTCTTGCTCCTTCATTGCTTGTGTCGATTTATTTCTTCGGCTTTTCTGCTATTCAACTTGTGGCAGTAGGAGCTTTGACTTGTGTTGGGGTTGAATATCTTATTCAGAAATATTTGATGAAGATCGAGCCTACTATCGATGACCTTTCTGCTGCAGTGACAGGGGTGTTGTTGGCGTTGAATCTTCCTCCGAGTGCACCTTGGTGGCTGATGCTGGTAGGTTCAATCGTTGCTATCGGTGTTGCCAAGATGACCTTTGGCGGTCTGGGACACAATATCTTCAACCCTGCGTTGGTGGGTCGTGTCTTCCTGTTGGTTTCATTCCCTGTGATGATGACAGACTGGAGTATTCCCGAGTCGTGGTTCAGAGAGGGTATTGATGCTGCAACAGGTGCTACTCCGCTGTCGTTGGTAAAAGAGGGATTGGCTCAGGGACTCTCTTTGGATGCCATTCTTGCTGCCCATCCAGACCTCTCTTATATGGAAATGCTCTTCCTTAAAACCGGAGGTTCGGTAGGTGAGGTTTCTGCACTTGCCCTTATTCTCGGATTCGTATATCTTTTGGTCAGAAAGGTTATCAGACCTCATATTCCTGTGGCAATTATCCTTACAATTGCTGCCGTTTCAGGTATATTTTGGTTGATTAATCCTGCCCAATATACCGATCCTTTGTTCAATATCCTTACCGGTGGGGTGTTGCTCGGCTCAATATTTATGGCTACAGACTATGTAACCTCGCCGATGACTACCAGAGGTATGATAATCTTCGGAGTGGGAATTGGTCTTATAACAGTTCTTATCCGTTATTTCGGAGCTTATCCCGAGGGTATCTCGTTTGCAATTCTGATTATGAACTCGGTAGTTCCTTTGCTTAACAAATATATCAAACCCAGAAGATTTGGGAAGGAGGTAAAAAATGGCTAAAGAATCTACATTCAGGAATATGACAATCTGCCTGTCGGTAGTTTGTCTTGTCTGCTCGGCACTTTTGGGTGGAGTTTATCTTTTGACCAAAAAGCCAATTGAAGATGCAGCTCTTGCAAAGACAAACAGTGCAATCGCCCTTGTGGTTCCGGAATTTGACAATGTCCCTTCAGATGAGAAAGCTGAGGTGGAGTGTGCCGGAGAAAAGTTTGTTTATTATACAGCAAAGAAAGGTGGGGAAGTTGTCGGATATGCTGTTGAAACTTCTACTTCTAAAGGTTTCAGCGGAACAATCAAGGCGATGGTAGGGTTTAATACCAATGGTGATATCGTGAGTGTTTCTGTTCTTTCACACGCAGAGACTCCCGGTTTGGGTGCAAAGATGACTGAACCTTCGTTTGTGGCTCAGTTTGAGGGTAAAAATCCCGCCTCATTCAGATTGGCTGTTAAGAAAGATGGTGGAGATATAGATGCTATTACAGCTTCTACCATCACCTCAAGAGCTTATGCAGATGCAGTGCAGAGAGCTTACAATGCTTTTAATGAAATTGTTGCTAATAATAAATAGTATTGATTATGAGTAAAATAGGATTAGTGACTAGGGGAATTATCAAGGAGAATCCCACATTTGTGCTGGTATTGGGTATGTGTCCCACTTTGGGAACCACCACTTCTGCCATCAATGGTTTAGGTATGGGTCTGGCTACTACCTTTGTGTTGATTTTGTCAAATATGGCAATTTCACTCATTGCAGGGCTTATTCCAAATAAGGTGAGAATTCCCTCTTATATAGTTGTCATTGCGTCGTTTGTGACAATTCTTCAATTGCTTATGCAGGCATTTTTGCCTTCGCTATATGAGACTTTGGGCCTTTTTATTCCACTGATTGTTGTGAACTGTATTGTCCTTGGTCGTGCCGAGGCTTTTGCAAATAAAAATTCGGTGGGAGATTCTGCTCTCGATGGTCTTGGCATCGGTCTGGGATTTACCGCATCTCTGACTGTGATAGGACTTGTAAGAGAGATTTTAGGCTCATTGTCAGTTTTCGGATGGAAATTTGCAGAGGGTGACGGTATCCTTGCATTTGTATTGGCTCCGGGAGCATTTATCGTACTCGGATATTTGATGGTGTTATTCAAGAAGTTAACCACTAAGAAAAATTAACTGTTATGGCAGAGATTCTAATTATAATTGTATCGGCAGTATTTGTAAATAATATACTCCTTTCTCAGTTTTTGGGTATTTGTCCCTTCTTGGGGGTTTCAAATAAGGTGAACACTGCAATAGGTATGTCGGCTGCCGTGATGTTTGTTATGGCTCTTTCGACTTTGGTGACTTATATCGTAAATAAGTATCTGTTGCTTCAGTTCCATATTGAATATATGCAGACCATCACATTTATCCTTGTGATTGCAGCATTGGTGCAGATGGTGGAAATTGTGTTGAAGAAAATTTCACCTGCACTTTATCAGGCATTGGGTATCTTCCTGCCATTGATTACCACTAACTGTGCAGTGTTGGGAGTCGCTATTATGGTGGTTACCAAAGAGTTTACTTTCGGTGGTGAAGCTCATATGCTGAATCTTGGCCAGTCTGTAGTTTATGCAGTGGCAAGTGCATTGGGTTTTGGTGTCGCAATGATTCTTTTTGCGGGTATCCGCGAGCAACTTGAACTTGTATCTGTTCCCAAAGTATTTAAAGGTATTCCCATTGCTTTGATTACAGCCGGAATTCTGGCTTTGGCATTTATGGGATTTAGTGGACTTGTTTAGAACTATGAATAAAATTGCAGAAATAGAAAAAATGATAGCACAAGGGCATCTGAATGAGGCTCGTGATGTGTTGGATGAATTGCTTAAAAACGAGCCGCAGAATTCTCGCGGCTGGTTTCTTCTTGGGGGTATCTACCGCCGTCATCAGATGTGGGGAGATGCAATCAATGCCTATAACAAATCCAAGCTGATAGATCCTGAAGGACCTGCAGCTGCAGCAGTAGAGTCTATCTACGATATTTTGAGATTTGTTAACGCAGATTTGATGAATCCATAGCCTGAAGGAGTTTCCACGAGAGGCTGTAGAGTATTATTCCGATGGTTACAGAGACATTCAGAGAGTGCTTTGTACCATATTGTGGAATCTCGATAGCCATCTGGCTCATATCGACTGCTGCCTGAGATATTCCGTGAACTTCATTGCCGAAGATGATAGCATATTTGGTGTCGGGACTCAGGTGTTCTTCGCCACTGAGGAAATTGTCAAGGGATACCGAATTCTCGGTCTGTTCGATACTTATGATGGTATATCCTTGTGAAATCAACTCTTTCAGAGCATCTTCGGTTTTCTCGAAGTATCTCCAGTCAACAGAAAATTCGGCTCCGAGTGCAGATTTGTGAATCTCGGCAGATGGTGGAGTGGAACTGATACCGCAAAGGATAATTTCATTGACCCTGAAAGCGTCGGAAGTCCTGAATGCCGATCCGATGTTGTGTCGGCTTCTTACATTGTCCAGGACGATGGTTATAGGGAGTTTTTCGAGTTGCTTGTATTGGTCAATGTCGGCTCTGCCCAGTTCGCTGTTTAATAATTTTCTGAACATTTGTTAAAGAGTGATTTTTTTTGATTATTTTCGCAAAGTTAAAATAATATGGAAATTTAACATACACTGTATATATGAAAAAAGATCTTCAAATTGCTGAACTCATTAAAAAAGAGGAAAACAGACAGTTACACGGTATTGAACTTATCGCTTCTGAGAACTTTGTAAG
>JAZRBT010000080.1:0-5879 GCA_045635245.1 Candidatus Coprenecus sp. | reverse complement strand
GTCATAAGCTGTAGGTAGTCGATGATAATAAGTTTGACCTTGGCGCTGTTAACAAGACGTCTTGCCTTAGAACGGAACTCATAAATCGAAAGAGAAGGTGTATCGTCGATAAACAAAGGTGCTGTGGATAGATCTCTGATTCTTTGGTGCAACTGATGCATTTCGTACTCTTCAAACTTCTTACCACCACGAATCTTCTCAGACGAAAGTCCTGTTTCTGAAACAAGTAACCTCTTCACCAATTGTTTTGACGACATTTCTAGCGAGAAGAAAGCCACCGGAGTTTTGTGTTCCACAGCCATATTTCTCGCCATTGTCAACACAAATGCAGTCTTACCCATCGCAGGACGCGCAGCGACAATCACCAAGTCAGACTCCTGCCATCCGAGAGTAAATTTGTCAAGCCCTGTAAATCCTGATGCGACACCACTAAGACCATCGCTTCTCTGCTGGTTTGCCTCGATATCAGAGATTGCCTCCTTGATAACGTCACTGATAGGGAGAGTATCCCTCTTCATATTGTTCTGAGCAAGGGTAAAGAGTTTCTCCTGAGCAGTCTCCAGCAAATCATCCACAGGAATCGAATCATTGAACGCATCCCTTTGGATTCCCGAAGAAATGGTAATCAACTCCCTTTGGATATATCTCTGCAAAAGAATTTTTATGTGATTGTCAATGTGAACTGCAGAACCCACCCTTTGTGAAAGTTCGATAAGGTAGTGGAAACCACCGATTTCCTCCAGTTCATTGGTTTTTTTCAATTGCTCTGTGATGGTAAGATAGTCAATAGCCTCGTGGCTCATAGCCAAAGTGCTGATTGCCTGGAATATCTTACGGTTTGCCTCAACATAGAAACAATTGGCATTGAGAGAATCCAATACATCGGGAACCACCTTGGGCTCTACCATAAGAGCTCCCAAGACAGCCTCTTCCACCTCTCGGGACTGAGGGGGCAACAAACCACCCATCTCCATTCCTACCTGCTTGATGGAAATATCACTTTTCTTCGTTTTAGCCGGTGTCTTAGCCATAAAATGTGTCTATTTTAGTCAAAAAAAGCCTTCAACCTCTTCATTTTGCATTCGAGGAAGAAGGCATCTATTTTTTATTCAAGTGAGATTACTCCCTCATAAAATCGGAGCTGACAAGAATTCTACCGCAATACTCACAAACGATAATTTTCTTGTTCATTGCGATATCAAGTTGTCTTTGAGGGGGGATTTTGTTGAAACATCCGCCGCAAGCATCTCTTTGTACAGTTACAACTGCAAAACCATTATTGGTGTTCTCACGAACTTTTTCGTAAGCAGCCAATGTTCTTGCATCAAGTTCTGCTTTAAGTTTTGCAATTTCCTCTTTAAGTTGAGCTTCCTCTTTTTCAGTCTCTTCTGTGATAGAAAGACTCTCACTTCTTTTAGCTTCAAGATCAGCCTCTCTTTGTTTGAGGTCTTTGTTGTTTGCATCCACCTGAGCTTTCAACTCAGCGATATATGCATTTCTTTCAGTGATTCGTTTTTGTGCCAACTTAAGCTCCATTTCTTGGAACTCAATCTCACGAGAGATAGAAACAAACTCTCTGTTATTCTTAACATTAGCTTGTTGTTCCTTATATTTCTCAATGGCTGCCTTACTGTTGTCAGCATCGATTTTTCTTTGAGCAATGAATTTCTCTCCTTCCACAATTTCCTCTTTCAATTTGGAAATTCTGGTTTTGGTTCCTTCAATACCATCTTCCAAGTCACGAATCTCATCAGGAAGTTCACCAAGCAAAAGATGAATACTGTCAATTTTTGAATCTTTTTGCTGAATCAGATACAAAGTCTGAAGTTTATGTTCCATTGAGATTTCTGAGTCATTGATACTCTTAGACAATGACATAAAGGTCTCTCTTCTGTCGATAGGGGTATCTATCGCATTCTTCTGTTTTGTTGACATATCGTATTTTTAATAATAATATACAGGATTACTACTATTGTTTGCAATTTGAACTGCAAAGTTAGGAAATTTTTCCATAACAATATCATAGATAACTCTCATTATCTGCGCTTCACTCTCAAAGTGACCTATATCAGCTACCATAAAGCCGTCAGGACAATAAAAATCGTGGTATGATATATCTCCGCAAAGATAAATCTGCGCCCCTTTGAGGTATGCTTTCTTTATCAGAGAACGGCCGCTTCCTCCACAAAGAGCCACCCTCTCTATTTTTCCCGATACAGGTTTTGAATATCTGAAATGTTCCAATGAAAGGGAACTCTTCATAAATGCCATAAACTCCTGAACGTCCATTGGTTGCTCGAGCGAGCCTATAACTCCGAGTCCGTCTCCGTTCTCATCTGAATCCAACACCTGCACATCCTTCAATGAAAGTTTCTGCGCCAAAGAACCGCTCACTCCGGCAATAACCTTATCCATATTTGTGTGGCAGGAATATACCACAATATCATTTTTAATCGCCTCGATAATGGCGCGGCCCAACTGGTCTGCCCCCGAAATTTTCTTGACTCCGGAAAAAATCAGAGGATGATGGGTAACCACCATATCTGCTCCTGTTCTGACTGCCTCTTCGATAAGTTCACAACTCGGGTCAAAACCTATCAGCAGTTTTGAAACTTCCGCCTGAGGATCACCGATACAAAAACCTGAATTGTCCCAATGTTCCTGCAGTCCCAACGGAGCAAATGTCTCTATAACTTGTGCTATTTCAAACGCTTTCATATTTACTCTTCTTCTATCGATCTGGCAATGTCCTGAAGCATCTCCTTGATTCCTTTCAATCTCTGAACCACCTCTGCCCTGTTATCAAGTCCCTCTTTATTTCCCTTCATACGGGCTGCAGCTCCCTCGAGAGTCATCTTCTTATCCTTTACCAAATGGTGGATAACCCTCAGATTATCAATATCCTTCGGGGTGTATTTCCTATCCCCCTTGGCATTTCTGACAGGACGGACAAAACTCGAAAACGAATCGGTCCAGAATCTCACCAAAGAGGTACTTTCTCCCAAAAGTTCAGCCACCTCACCTATTGAATAATATAACTTTTCAGGTTTGTATTCTTTATATGCCATACGATATATATTTAATCCAATGATTGTCCGGTATTTATTGACACCGACAACATATTCATATATGTCTCGGTATCCACACTTGCTGCCACAAACGACAAGGGATCCATTATCTCACCCTCCTTTGTTATCTCATAATGAAGATGAGGAGCAAACGATGTCCCACTGTTTCCAACCCTTGCTATCACCTTTCCCTTTTGTATCTTTTGTCCCTTACGCACAAGGACATCCGACAGATGGGCGTAAAGGGTCTTGTATCCATTGCCGTGATTTATCACGATATTTGTCCCATCCAGTTTTTTCGCACGGGTAACAGATTCAACCACCCCGTCAGCGGTCGAAATCACCTCTGTTCCCATTGGAACAATTATATCCAATCCGTCGTGGAAGACAATTTTCTTATAAAACGGATGTATTTTATCTCCCACCGATGCACCTATATTCTCTATCTCCCAATCCACCACAGGAAGAATATCGGGAACATTCTCAAATTTTTGAGCAAGTATTCCTATCGAATCGTTTACCGCCGAGAGAAGTTCTCCACACTCTTCAAATTCCCCCTCTACCCTCACAAGACGCCTCTGGGTAGTGAATACCAGCGAAGAACCCATTGTCGAATCTGTCGCAACTTTAGAAAGCGAATCATCTATCATCGAATAGTCGGGAAAACTCGAATTGAAAATATCGTAATAAATCTGTTCATCCTTAACCTGCAACTCTCCAAGTACCTCTTCCAACAGTTGCACCTCCGAACTCAGCCTGTCGTACTCCTCCTCTATGAGACGGATTTCCGACTTGAGTTTCCTCTGTTTCTCAGTGGTTACTGTCAAAGAGAACAGCAGAAATATGATACCCCCTAATAAAACAGAATAGCCGAGAAAGATAAACAGACGCTTCAGATAGTAACGGAATGTCTTTTTCTTCTCGACGAAAGTCAATGATTCATTATCATAAGTTAACTTTCCCATCCTGCTTAACTCAGAGGAATCTCTTCAGAATTAATAATTGCTGCGTAATCTTCGGGTTCGATATCCTTATCGTAATAGTTCACCGGATTTACAGGTTTACCCATATAAAGCACCTCATAGTGAAGGTGAGTGGCAGTTGAACGACCTGTATTACCCATTTCGGCAATCTGCTGACCTCTCTTTACTGTCTGGCCTTTAGCCACATTTGTCTTTCTCAAATGGGCATAACGGGTAACATATCCGAAACCGTGGTCTATCTCAATATATTGTCCGAAACCACCTGTCTGGAATGACACTTTTGTCACAACACCATTACCGGTAGCATAAATAGGTTCACCCAGCTTACCGGATTTGGGTGCAAGGTCTATGCCATTATGTTGTCTTACCCTCTTGCGGCTCACCGGATCGAGTCTGCGGCCATATCCGGAAGTAAACTTGACATTTTCAAAATTTGCAGGGGGAATAGTTGGAACACATTGAGCCATCTCCTCCGCCCTCTTTGAATATAATGAAATCTGATCCAATGACTTGGATAGCAAATAAGCCTTCTTTGCCAGCACATCTGACTTTACCACCGAACTTGTCAGCACTCCACTGAAATCGGCACTTTCCAGATATGAATATCTGTCTACACCACCGAAACCGGCACTTCTCACCTCCATAGGAATCTGTTCCATACCGAAAATCGAGCGGTAGAGGTTATTGTCTCTCCTCTCCATCTCATTGAGTTGCTGGTCTATATCATTCAGGCGTCTTCCCAACAAATTCAATTTTGAATGCCACTCCTTGTAATTCTTTTCCAGAAGGATAGTCTTGGGGGTACTGATTTGGAGAACATCAGCAGTAAGATACAGAATCAGGAAGAAGAATGCAATTCCCGATGCAGAATACAACAATATCTGCCTTAGCGAATTACGCCAGGTAGAAGATTGCTCCGCCAACTCGTACGAAAGAGTTTTTCTGTTAAAAACGTATTCTTTTTTCCTACTCATTTAAACCCATTATCCCAATTACGGGGCAAAAATATAAATTTTAAAAAATATTATCAAAATATGAGGGCAGATATAGCAGAACTTCTGACTCTTTGCTCAATTCAAGGGTAACACAACTCTCTGCTACTCTGTTCAAAGTAGCCTTCCACCACATATCGAACACCACTTCATCTGTAGGATATTCCAACCCACGGCTGCAAATCCTTACGGAAGGGTCCATTGCAAAAATTGAAAGTTGCTGACCTACAGGAAAAACAAACTGCGATGTCTTGGAAAAAGGATAGAAAGTCCCATAATCTGTCATCATAGATATTGTTCGAGGAAATCCCTTTTGACAAAGATACTCGTCAAACTCTGCCAGATGGGAGATATTGCCCAAAGTATGGTCCTCCCTTTTCCCTGTTGCTCCGAAAATGGTTATAGAGAAATCTGCAACTGCTCTGCCACCATCTGCCTGCAACCCGATCAGCTCACATACGAGCCTGAACGCTTTGGAAAGGTCATTGGTCTGTTGCTCGGTCTCCTTATATAATCTGTCAGAAAGGAGCTCCTTGTGTTCCTGAGATATAGAGTCCATATCTCCTGCCACATATTCGGGCTTACGGTATTTGAGAAAATTGGCAACCGCTCCATCACAACACACGACCACATCACTCGAAAGCAACTTTCCAAGTACCACCTCATTTTCAGGAAATGAGCCGTCACATAAAATAGCGTAAGAGACAGGGTTCATAAACCGACTATTCAAAAGAGCATTGTTCACCTCTGAATCCGGCAAGGAAACCTCCTACTGCAAGACGCTTCTTGCCCGGAGCCTGCAACTCGAGTATCGATACAAATCCGTCTGCACAACG
>JAZRBT010000079.1:0-3273 GCA_045635245.1 Candidatus Coprenecus sp. | reverse complement strand
CATTCTATATCAATGCTGGATTAGAACAAGGAGCAAAACTTGAAGAGATGGCAGGAACAATTCAAAACGATATTTTGAAGGAATTTATGGTGCGTAACACTTATATCTATCCCCCTGAATTCTCAATGAGAATTATCGGTGATATCTTCGCATACACCTCTCAAAATATGCCTAAGTTCAACTCTATCTCTATCTCAGGTTACCATATGCAAGAAGCTGGTGCAACTTGTGACATCGAGATGGCATATACCTTGGCTGACGGTCTTGAGTATCTGCGTACCGGTATCAAAGCTGGTATCGATGTAGATGCTTTCGCTCCCCGTTTGTCATTCTTCTGGGCTATCGGTATGAACCACTTTATGGAAATTGCTAAAATGCGTGCAGCTCGTATGCTTTGGGCAAAAATCGTAAATCAGTTCAATCCTAAGAACCCTAAATCACTTTCACTAAGAACTCACTGTCAAACTTCAGGTTGGTCACTTACCGAGCAAGATCCTTTCAACAACGTTGCAAGAACTTGTATCGAGGCTATGGGTGCTGCTCTTGGTCATACTCAATCATTGCATACCAATGCTCTTGACGAGGCTATCGCACTTCCTACAGACTTCTCAGCTCGTATTGCTCGTAATACCCAAATCTACATCCAGGAGGAAACCAACGCTTGCCGTGGTATCGACCCTTGGGCAGGTTCATACTATATCGAGTATCTAACCAACGAAATCGCTCGCAATGCTTGGAAACACATCTGCGAAATCGAAGAACTTGGTGGTATGGCAAAAGCTATCGAAACTGGTATTCCTAAACTTCGTATCGAAGAGGCTGCTGCTCGTAAACAAGCTCGTATCGACTCTGGTATGGACAAGATTATCGGTATCAACGAATATCGTCTTGAAAAAGAAGATCCAATCGAAATTCTTGACATCGACAATACAAAAGTTCGTGAGTCTCAAATCAAACGTCTTGAAGAACTTCGCGCTAAACGCGATAACAATAAAGTTAAAGAATGTCTTGCAGCTATTACTCACGCTGTTGAAACCAAGACCGGTAACTTGTTGGAGCTTGCTGTAGAGGCTGCTCGTAACCGTGCTACTCTTGGTGAGATTTCAGATGCTTGTGAAGCTGTTGTAGGCAGATATAAAGCAGTTATTCGTATGAACACCGGTGTTTACTCTTCTGAGGTTAAAAATGACAGCGAATTCGAACAAGCTAAAGCTATGGTTAGCGAATTTGCTAAGAAAGAAGGACGTCAACCTCGTATTATGATTGCAAAACTTGGTCAGGACGGTCACGACCGTGGTGCTAAGGTTGTTGCAACAGGTTACGCAGACTGTGGTTTCGACGTGGATATGGGACCTTTGTTCCAAACTCCTGCTGAGGCTGCTAAACAAGCTGTTGAAAATGACGTTCACGTAGTAGGTGTTTCTTCACTTGCTGCTGGTCATAAGACTCTTGTTCCTCAAATCGTTGATGAACTTGCAAAACTTGGTCGTGAAGATATCCTTGTAGTAGTGGGTGGTGTTATCCCTGCTCAAGACTACGATGCTCTTTACCAAGCCGGTGCTGCTGCTATCTTCGGTCCTGGAACCAGAATTTCTACTGCTGCAATCAAGATGATTGAGCTTTTGAATATGAAATAGTCCAAAGTGACTACCAAATAGAAAAGAGGTCAATTTCCTTATCCGGAGATTGACCTCTCTTTTTATAATGTATTCTTGTTTTCGATGACAATGGGAGGGGCTTTAGTGGCCACTTCGACTGGGATATAAAAGCATCTATAATTTCTCTATCTGTTCGTGATTCAAGCCGGTGTATTTCACAATCAGATAAATATCCACTCCATCTGCCTTCATTCTTCTTGCCATCCGCATTGCTTCTTTCTCTACTCCTTTCTCAAGCCCTTGCCCGAAACCGATTTCAATACCCTTCTCGACACCTACTTCGATCCATTTCTCTCTGCCTCTCTCAATTCCTTCCTCAAGTCCCATATCATACTGGTACTGCATCTGGTTTCGTATGTCTCGTTCTGTATTCATCTCGCGTAAGTATTTTATCTTCTCCTGGGAATCCATTGCGGCAATACGTGCTGCTTCGAACAAGTGCTTGACTGACTCAGCTATAATGCCTCGATATCCTCTATAGACAAACCTGTACTTTCGACAATCGTTTTATAATCTACTCCCATTGCCTTTAGTTTGCGTGCGACATTTGAGACTCCTTCTGCTCGACCTTTCTCAAGACCTTCCTTTCTACCTTTCTCAAGACCTTCCTCTCGACCTTTATCGGTTGCGAATTGGAATTGGTTGCGTAAATCTCGTTCTCTGTCTATCATATGTATGTATTTTATCTTTGCCTGAGAATCCATAGCTGCTATTCTCGCTGCTTCAAACAAGTGCTTGACTGACGCCAAAGATTCCGGGCAATTCTTTAGTTCATATAAGTTTCTCAGACAAAAATAAATATTTTCCAAGAAATTACCTTTCTCCAATTCCTCCAACTTCTTGTTAAACTTCGGCAATTCGATGTAAATCATTGTCAACAATCTTCCCAACTCTACTTTTCGGCTCGTTTCCATCAATGTTACGCTTGTTTTAACTTGTGGCAGTTCTTTAAACTCGGGTAGCACGAAATCCAATATATTCACACTGTACACCGGGAAGAAAAAATAGGTCTCACTGCCTATTGTCACTTGCTCGGTTATCAACAAAGAACTATAATACAATGATCGGTAGATATAGTCTTTTTGTGGATAGCGTTGCAACTCCACGATGATTCGAGTACCGTCGTTGGTTGTGCAGTACAGGTCCAAGCGACTATGTTTCGAGTCTTTCATTAAAGGGATTCGTTCATTATTTCCGTAGGTCAAATCGATAATGTGACGATCCTCAATTACTGCATTCAAGAAGTCTATCAATAATTTTTTATTGGCAGGGTTCCCAAATACGTGTTTAAACCCTATGTCTGTCAATAAATCTACATATGGGTGTTCCTTTTCCAACTGTTCCCACTGCTCATTCGACAATATGTCGATGCGCTCGTTCTCACTTTGATTTTTCATATTCAATGGATTTAAGAAGCCCCTGTAAGGGATTCTTCGCGCGCATATATTCTCTCCCCACACAGTCAGCTATTGTTTTTTCTTCTGCAAAGTAAAAGTATATAAACTTAATTTCCTAATGCCAAACTTTAAGTTTTTACGTTTGCGGACATTTTCAGGGATTAATTTACGATAGAGGGTTGGAGATTAAGGTATTAGCAAGGAGTAGTTCAGAGTTA
>JAZRBT010000078.1:0-7024 GCA_045635245.1 Candidatus Coprenecus sp. | reverse complement strand
AGGAGTTGGATTCAATAAGTGACGATGCCTCTTTGGAGAGATTTATCGCATCTATTGAGGACAGATTCGGAAAAATGCCGCCTGAGTTCAGACAGCTTATTTTCGTGGTGAAACTCAGAATGGCTGCCCGTCAGAGAGGTTTTGAGAAAATTGTACTGAAAAATGAGAAGTTGGTGATATATTTTATCAGCAATTCGATGTCTTCTTATTTCAGAACTCCTAAATTTGCTGAAATTATTAAAAATATACAGTCCAAGGATAGTAACAGATATCAGCTCAAGGAGCAAAATAACAAGTTGTATATCTCTGTTCAGAATGTGAAAACTATCGAGGGGGCTTATAATCTGGTTTCAAAGTTATAGTATGAAGAGTATTCTTATAGATATGGGCAACAGTTTTTCCAAGATTGCCCTATGTGATTCTTCGGGGCTCGGGGAGGTTTGTCGTGTGGAGAAGGGGAAAGCGCTGGAGAAAGTTTTGGAAATAGTGGAGGAGCATTTGCCCCAAAGGTGTGTTATCTCTTCTGTTTCAGGTGGTTGGGAACCAATCAAAGATGCTTTGGAAAGTAAGGGGATAGAGGTTATTATCCTTTCTGCCCAGATTCCTTTGCCGGTCTCTATTGAATATGATACTCCTCACACTTTGGGTGCTGACAGAATAGCTGCAGCCATCGGGGCTCATTCCCTCTTTCCCGAGGATGACTGTATAGTGTTCGATTTGGGCACAGCCATTACAATAGATTTTGTGGATAAGAAAGGGATTTTCAAAGGGGGGAACATCTCTCCGGGAATGTCTATGAGATTCAAGGCTATGAACCAATATACCAATAAGTTGCCGCTGGTCGAACCAAGTGTTGTAAGACAGATTAACGGTCAGAGTACCGTCGAGGCTCTAAACAATGGGGTTATTTTAGGCATAGTCTTTGAAATAGAAGAATATATCAGGCGTTTTCCTTTCCATAAAATTATTTTTACGGGGGGAGACTCAATTTTTTTTGCAAAAATATTGAAATCCACGATATTTGCAGTTTGTAATTTAGTTTTAATAGGTTTGTCAGATATTGCACAAACGAATAAGATCAGGTAGTAAGATGGTCAGGAGATTAGTTGTTGTATTGTTATGTGTCTGTTTTGCCTTTGTTGCCAAAGGGCAAAAGACAGATGCATTAGGTACATATACTCCATATTCATTATATGGTATCGGACAACTTTCTGATGCCGGTACCGCATATAATATGGCGATGGGGGGAGTTGGAATAGGAATGAGGGATAATCGTGTGATTAACTATCTCAATCCAGCAGCAGTTTCTGCAAGGGATACCCTGTCGTTTATGCTCGATTTCGGAATTGTTCAGAAGAATATGTACAATTATGACGGTAAGAACCGTTCTGCATACAATGTTTTCAATATGCAGAATTTTGTTTTTACCGCACCTATTTATAAAAGCTCGGCATTTGTCCTGGGTATTGCCCCTTTCAGTGATGTCGGATACAAATTCCTTCAGACAGAAGAGTCTCCCGAGATTGTGGGTGAGTTGGGTGATGTCAAATATCAGAAATATGGTACAGGAAGTTTGTATCAGTTGTTCTTTGGAGCAGGGGTAACTTTCTGGAACAGACTTTCGGTAGGTGCACAAATGTTGTATTATTTCGGATATATAGACAGACATAGTGACATTTTGTTCAATTCTTCGGTTTCGAACAATACCATTTATACCGGATGGAAATATAAAGTTCATTCATTTTCAGGAAAATTTGGTCTTCAGTACCAGCAGCCTTTGAAAAATGATATGGATCTGGTAATCGGTGCCACTTACAGATTGGGAAATTCACTCAGCGGTGATGTTTTCAGATATGCTTTCTCTGAATCACAATCATCTTCTGTGGTCGATACAGCATTGTACCAGACAGTCAACAATGTGAAACTTCAGATTGCCGATGAAATAGGAGTTGGGGTTTCTTTGAGAAAGAAAGACAAATGGTCGATAGGGTTGGATTATATCCAGCAGAATTGGCACAACAGTGTGTTCCAGGATTATAGCGATGTGATCAATTTCACTCCTGCTACTGCAAGATACTACAAGGCGGGTTTTGAGATTACCCCCAACAGATATGATATAAGATATTATATGAAGAGGGTGACTTATCGTGCAGGAGCATATTTTGAGCAATCATATATCTCTTTGAACGGTCATCAGATAAACTCTTTCGGTTTGACATTCGGAGCCACTTTCCCTATTTTGAGATTTTACAACGGGGTTACTTTTGCTGTGAATATGGGCCAAAGAGGAACTTTGAAACATAATCTTGCCCGTGAGAGATATGTAAACTTTATGATAAGTTTCAATCTCCACGATATATGGTTTGTAAAATACAGATACGACTAAAAATCAAACAATAATTACAACTAATAAAATTATGAAGAAGGTACTATTATCAATCGTAATTCTTTTCTCTGCAGGTTTTGCATTCGCACAAGGAAAATATGGAGCAGACAGCGCAGAATGTGTAAAATACTTGTCATTTTACCAACAGTATGTAAAACAAGGTAATCTTACAGAAGCCGCTCCAAGTTGGCGTAAGGCTATCGCTCTATGTCCTCCTACAGCATCGCAAAATATGTTGATGGATGGTATGAAAATCCTTAGAAAGGAAATCGGTACTTACAAAAACAATCCTATCAGAAAGAAAGAATTGGTTGACTCATTGATGTGGCTTCACGGATTGAGAATCGAGAATTTCCCCCGTTATGCCGTTACAGCTAAAACCAACTACGCTGTAGATATGATGAACTACTCTGAAAAGGGTAATGAAATGGAGGTTTACAATGTTCTTGCAGATGCTATGGCAACAGCTAAAGAGAAATCTACTGTGGCTATCCCTGTAAGATATATGCACTATGCAATTGACCTTTATAACAGTGGAAAATTGACCGAGGAAGATGTTTTGACATCATTCCAGACAAGTGTTTCGGTTCTTGAATCAATCCAGAAAGCAAAACCTTCTGAAATGGTTACCAACGCTATCGCTGACGTTGAAAACTTGTTTGCACAAAGTGGTGTTGTAAGTTGTGAAGGTCTTGTAAGTTTGTTTGAGCCCAGATACAATGCTAATCCTGAGGACAAATCAGTGTTGAGCGCTATCGTATCTCTATTCTCATCTACAAACTGTACAGAAGAGGTATTGTTCAGAAATGCAGTTGAAGGTCTTCATAAAATCGAGCCTTCAAGCAACTCAGCTTACTTGTTGTACAAATTATATGCTGGTACTCCTGAAGGAGCAGAAAAAGCTGTTGAATATATGCAACAAGCTGTTGAATTGGAAGATCCAAGTGGAAATGCCGCTGCTGCTTACCAATTTGAATTGGCTACATACTATTTCCAAAAATTGGGTAAAAATGCTGAGGCTGTAGCTGCTGCAAAAGCTGCTGCTGAGTTGTCAGACGACTACAAAGCAAAAGCATATTTCTTGATCGGTACAATCTGGAGCACAATCAAATGTCAAGGTAACGAAATCGAAACCAGAGCACCTTTCTGGGTAGCTACCGACTATATGATCAAAGCTAAGAATCTTGATCCAAACCTTGCTTCAGAGGCTGACATCCATATCTCAAGCTACAGAAAATACTACCCTATGCAAGCTGATGCATTTATGTATGATATCGTGGATGGTGACTCATACTCAATCTCTTGCGGTGGTCTAAGAGAAACTACTACAGTAAGAACTCAAAAGTAATATGTGCTTTAGCACCTTACGAAATATTATATGTGTGATGGTAGCAATCTTTCCGGTTGCTACCATTGCCGTATCTTGTGGTAACAAACTTGACAGTGTCGATTCGGACAAAATAACCGATGCGCCCACCCAGGTGGTTCTTGGAATGGATGCAGCCCAGACCGAAAATGGGATGGTTCAGATGAGGATGCAGGCTCCGCGAATGGAGAGATATGAACTTCCGGAGGATGAATCTTATGAACTTTTCCCCGAAGGATTTATGGTTTTGGCATATAACGATGAGGGACTTTTGGAGACCAAAATTGTTTCAAATCAGGCCAAACATACAGTCCGCAAGCAGACTAAAGAGCAATGGTCTGCGTATGGTAATGTCGTAATATTCAATTATATAAATGGCCAGAAAATAACCACTGACACTTTGTATTGGGACAGGGAGAAAAAGGAGATTTATACAGATTGTTATGTAACTCTCTCTTCTCCTGATGGTTTTATGCAGGGGTATGGTCTGGTATCTGATGAGAGGGCTTCCAACGCCCAATTATTGAGTCCATTTGACGGATATGCGATTATTTCTGAAGATTCGACCAAGAGTGTCTATCAGGATACAGTTAATTTTATAGGGCCCAAGTATTATAGATAAAATAAAATTACTATCTTCGCACCCTATTTACCAGAATATTACATAAATTATTAATAAAATGGCAGTTTTAGAGAAAATACGAGTTAAATTCGGTATTCTAATCACAGTGCTAATCGGTGTGGCACTTTTATCATTTATTGTAGATCCAAGCACTTTGGAAACAACCCTTAGATATTTCTCATCAAAATACGATGTTGGTAAAATCGACGGAAACAGAATTTCATACGAAGAGTACCAAGGTAAATTGGATTACTACACCAAAATTTACAATCTAACTACAGGTAACCAAGCAGTTAGCGAAAGCGCAATGGAAAACCTTAAGGAAACCGCTTGGCAAAGTTTGATTTCTGATTTGTACATTATCCCTCAAATGGAGTCTGCCGGAATCAGCGTAGGTGAAGATGAAATTATTGATATGAGCCAAGGAAAAGAGATTTCTCCTGTTATCGCTCAGGATCCTATCTTTACAGATGCTACCGGTAATTTCAGCAGAGAACAATTGTTGGAGTTCATCCAGGCAATTCCTACCGATGCTTCAGGAAACCTTGCAATGTATTGGGATTTCCTACAGACAAATATGACCAATCAACAATATTTTGCTAAATATACTTCGTTGATTTCTCAAAGTAATATCATCACCCCTATCGAATTGCGCAGAATGGTTGAAGAGAATAACACCACTTCTGATGTTAATTTCATTATGGTGCCTTTCGGATTTAAAACCGATTCTACAATCGTAGTTACCGACAAAGAAATCCAGGCATATTACAACGACCACAAAGAGAACTACAAACAAAAAGCATCTCGCGATGTAGAGTTTGTTGCTTTTGAGGTGGTTCCTTCAAAGAATGATATCAAAGATGCTGAAACTCGTATCAACAAATTGTATGATGAGTTCGCATCTACTTCAAATCTTAAAAACTTCATCGCCCGTAATTCAGACAGAGCTTTGGAAAACCGTTACTACAAACAAGGCGAGTTTACTGAATTTGACGGTGTTGATGAATTCCTTTTCAGCAAGAACCCTACCGTTCTTCCTGTTGCTCAAAAAGGTAATACTTTCTATGCAGTAAGAGTAAATGATGTTAAACAAATGTCTGACTCTGCGAAAGTAAATCATATCCTTCTTCCTGCAGGTTCTGAGCAATTGGCTGACAGTTTGATCAACGTATTGAACAAAGGTGGCAACTTCTCTGAATTGGCAGCTATGCACTCTCTTGACCAAAACCCTAATGCTCCAGTTCCTGGTGAATTGGGTTGGATGACCCAAAGCTATATGCTTCCTGGTTTTGAGCAAGTGTTGTCAATGCCTGTTAACAAAATCGAAAAGATTAATACCAACTATGGTCTTCATATTGTGAAAGTTACTGAGAGAACAAAAGCAATGAAGAAAGTTCAACCTGCAATTTTGGCTGTTGAGGCAGTTGCAAGCAAAGATACTTATCAAGAGTTCTATGGTAAAGCCAATACTCTTGCTTCAAAAGCAGAAGGTAAGATTGAAAACTTCAATACTGTTGCTAAAGAAGAAGGTCTTCGCGTAGTTCCTGCTAACAATATTGCAGAAGGTGCAAACTCTCTTTCAAAATACAAAAACACCAAAGAGATTTCTCGTTGGATTTATGAAGCAAAAGAAGGTGAGGTTTCTCCTATCATCACAGTGGATAACAATATCTTCTTTGTAGTTGCTCTTAAGACCATTAAAGAAGAAGGTTACACTCCTCTTTCTAAAGTTTCAGGAAACATCAAGTTCCAGCTTACCAACAAGAAACGTCAAGAGAAAATGACTGCACAAGTTGGTGAAGACATCAAAGGTATGACTGACTTGAACCAAATCGCAGAGAAACTTGAGCAAAAAGTTACCACAAGAGAAGATATCTCTTTCGGTTCACTTACCTCAAACTCTACCGAGCCTGCATTTATCGGTGCTATAGCAGGTGCTCCTCTTAACACCATTTCAGGTCCTATCGCAGGAAACATTGGAATCTATGTGTTCGATGTATTTAATCGTGAAACAGGTGCTTTCTATACAGAGGATGAAGCTAAAGTTCGTCAAAGCCAAGTGACCAACTACCAAATCAACAACCTTTCATCTATCTTCGTTAAAGAAGCAGATGTTGTTGATAACCGTGCAAGATTCTTCTAGTAGATACGAATACTTAATGATGTAAATATAGAGTTGCTTCCACTCAAGGATGCAACTCTTTTTTTATAGATACATTGCCTGCCAGGAAAAACAAAAACTGCATCTCGGACAAGCCGGATGCAGTTACTTCTCAACTTATTTTTAATGCTACAACGCATCGATTTGCTCTTTGGTAAGACCTGTGTATTTCATAATTAAATCAATAGCCACACCATCTGTCTTCATTTCACGAGCTATAGCATTCTTTTCTTCCTTCACGCCTTTCTCGACACCTATCTCAATACCTTTTTCCTCGGCGAACTGGATCTGATTCTCTATGTCTCGTTTTGTGTTCATTGCGCGAATGTATTGCATTTTTTCAGTTGTCGTCATCGCTGCAGTCGCAGAAGCCAGGAATATGCGTTTGGCCAAATCGCTCTGCAAGGATGAGGGTATTTTCTTAAGCTTGATTATTCCTACAACGCATCTATTTGCTCCTTGGTAAGACCTGTAGATTCAATAATAGCA
>JAZRBT010000077.1:0-10758 GCA_045635245.1 Candidatus Coprenecus sp. | reverse complement strand
GCCAAATCGCCTAGAGATTCAAATGAATTTTCCAACCAGGCAATAAGGTTGCCGCTGGGGTTGAAATAAACCTGATCCCAGATGTATTGCAACTGACCGGCCGCAGGAAGGAACCAACCTGAGCTTGTCATAGGAGAAGGACACTCTTGTTCATAAGCATCTGATGCAAGATATGCAGCAGGATAACTTGTATTGGCATCAGAGAAACCCACACCAAGTTTTTCAGCCTGAGCCTTGATTGCCAAAGTATTGGTATATCCCAAGAAGTCATCAACCTCTGTAGAAACTCCTGTAGGCTCTGCCCAGCTGTCGTAGAAACTCCACCACACACCTCTTGAATTTTGAGAATCTCTCAAAGCCACTACATATCCGTGGAAGTCACTCATTGACTCACCAGCTTTATTTTTGTAATATGCACTGTTATCTCTCATTTCTGAAGCGACACCTGCATAGAAAACAATTCCGATAGGAGTTTTTGCCGGATCCAACTCCGAACTCCAGGTCCCGTCACTATAATAATAGTCTCCTACTACAGGGGGAAGCATATCGGGCATATCAGTTGTAAATACAACAGATTCGGAAACCATTGAATTCTGACCAGCCAAATCTTTGGCAGCAGCCACCACAATATATGAGGTAAGAGGCTCAAGATCTGTTATAGTGTAATCAGACGCTTGATTTCCGACAACATTACCATTTTCAAAAATATAATCAGCTTCAGGTATATCACTCTCCTCTGACAATACAATAAATGATACTTCAGAAACATTTACCGGATCAATATGGATAGTTGCCTCTGTCGAAGTACACTCAACAAATGACAATTCAATGGACATTTCAGGAATAGTGGTAGTCATACTGATTTGTGCCACATCTGAATATCCGTCGTTATTCATTCCTGCAGCAATAATAACATACTCAGTACCAACAGAAAGTCCATTCACTACATATTCATCTGCAGCAGTAGCATCAGCAGGCATTCCTGACAAATCTGTACCGGGTGTCAACAGTTCCTCTGCTGTAGGGAGTGTTTCACCACTTGGATAAACAGCATATCTCACAGAAGTAGTGTGCTCTGGAGTAATAACAAATGAAACAGACTCATCTGTAACTTCACCCTCTGTCAATGTAACAGTGGGATACACAGGTGTTTCTTCAGGGGGTGTAGGAGTTTCACCACCAGGTGTAGTAGAATTCTGATCGCAGGAGATAACCATCAAGAATGGAAGGAGCAAAACTGCAATACAAAAACTAAAAACGCGTTGCATAAATCTTTATTTATCAAAAAATTTCCGCGGTCTCCGAACGGACTTTCTTTTAAATCAAACAGCAGAAGTAAAGAGACCACCATCAAGGTTTACCCCGCCTCAAAAACGGGTGCAAAGATAACAATTATGACATATCAAAATCAAGTCAAAAAACTATTTGAAAAGGTAATTATTATTAGATTAGTCGGATTTATAATAGCAAAAAGGGCATTTCGTTTGAAACACCCTTTATAACCAGACTCATAGCATAGCTGCCTATCCTACCCAAACATCTTCGATCTCCTGAAAACGGGAGAACAAGATTTCATTTTCAAGATAAATATGTTCGAACAAAGCATTTATAAACAGTTCCAGATCCCTCATCATCAATCCGTACAACTCACATCCATCCTCAGGAACAGTAAAATCATTTGTCAAAGTCTTAATATACATATACCTGCGACTTTCATTGTCGTGCTCGGAAAACATCACTCTGATAGGATTTCGGATGGTTCCGCAATGCATCCTGCCCATTCGCATTTTATTTTCAGAGGCCTCAAAAAGTTCATACAGATATGGGAAAAGAACATTCTCCTCTTTCTGCAAATGAGACTCCAAATCGACCAGAGACTCTTTTACAAGGTCATATAACCCGATAAGATACGAATGATTCTGAGAGTGCAAATCCCTAACCTTTCCAATAAGTTCCAACAATTGTGGGCCATTTTTTCTGATTCCCCTATGATGAATCTTCAAAATATAATCCATCAACAAATCGAGTGGCCACTCCTCAAAAGTAATTCTATTTTTCATTTCCATTTTCAAATTCCCTAAAATCAAGCCATCAACTTAATATCCTCATCAACAGTACCAATACCGGCAATCCCAAAATTATCCACAAGTACCTTCACTACATTAGGTGACAGAAATGCCGGAAGTGTTGGTCCCAAATGTATATTTTTAACACCAAGATATAACAGAGAAAGCAATACTATCACAGCCTTCTGTTCATACCAGGCGATATTGTATGAGATAGGAAGTTCATTAATATCATTCAAATTGAAAACCTCCTTTAACTTCATCGCTATCACTGCCAAAGAATAACTGTCGTTACATTGCCCTGCATCAAGAACCCTCGGAATACCACCTATATCTCCCAAATCGAGCTTGTTATACTTATATTTTGCGCAACCTGCAGTAAGAATCACACAATCCTCAGGGAGTGCTTTTGCAAAATCTGTGTAATAGTCACGACTTCTCATCCGGCCATCACAACCCGCCATCACGATAAACTTACGGATTGCACCACTTTTCACTGCCTCAATAACCTTGTCTGCCAAAGAAAGAACCTGAGCGTGAGCAAAACCACCCACAATCTCACCTTTTTCAATCTCTTTTGGTGGCTCACACCTTTGAGCCAACTCGATAACCTCGGAAAAATCCTTCACTCCATTTTCATCTGCAGCAATATGTTTCCATCCCGGATATCCGGTACTGTTCATTGTGAAAACTCTTCCATTATATGAAGCCTTCTCGCTTGGTGGAACTATACAATTGGTAGTAAAGACAATAGGTCCATTAAATGTTTCAAACTCCTCCCTTTGTTTCCACCACGCATTACCATAATTCCCTACCAGATGAGGATACTTCTTCAACTCAGGATAATAATGTGCCGGCAACATCTCTCCGTGAGTATAAACATCAACACCTTTTCCCTCAGTCTGTTTCAAAAGTTCCTCTATATCGTGCAAGTCGTGCCCGCTAATCAAAATGCCTGGCCTTTTGCCCACTCCGATATTGACCCTGGTAATCTCAGGAGAGCCATACGCCGAAGTATTTGCCTTATCGAGTAAAGCCATAGTATCGACACCATATTTTCCTGCCTCCAATACAACCGGCAGCAGCTCAGCTACTGAGATATTCTCATCCGAAATATTGGCCAAAGCCTTCATCATAAATTCAATAATTGACTCATCTGCAAAGCCCAGACGGGTGGCGTGCTCATAATAAGCGGCCATCCCTTTCAAGCCATACATCAGCAACTCTTTCAAAGAACGGATATCCTCATTTGCTATTCTCAAGACCCCCATACTCATTCCCATAGCATTATAAGTATCCTTGGCTCCGTTCCACTTCAATTCAGGAATATCTGCAACACTGATACCGTTATCGTGGGCCATCTGCAACAACTCATCTCTCAAAACGATCCCCCTATCGACTCGTTCCAATATACTTTTATCATCAAAATTGGCATTGGTTATAGTCGAGAACATCGCATCACAAATATACTTGCCATATTTGGTATCCGGCTTAATACCATTGACAGACAATGTATACCCCAGTGTGCCTATTCCCCTGACCACTGCTAACAATAAATCCATATTCAGAGAGGTCTGTGGGAGCTTGCCACAAACACCTTTCAACATACAACCGCTACCTTTGGCTGTCTCCTGACACTGGTAGCAAAACATCTTCATCTCATTCATAACATAAATTTTTATTTTTTGCAAAAGTACCAATAGCATAATGGATAATTTGGTAACATTTGTTACCGGAGAATCGATTATTGTGCCAATATTGCTAATTTTGTAGAATGAATGAGGAATATTATATCAAATTGACACAATCCCCACTGTTCAAAGGGCTCGATGCTAAAGAGATTGAATCACTGATTGAGATTTCTGAATACAAAGTAGTCGAGTTTGACAAAAAAGAGATTTTGACAACTGAAGGGGAACGTTGCAAATGGGCTGACATTATCCTTGAAGGAGAACTTTCAACAAAGATGGAGAGTTTCTCGGGAAAAATGGTAGAGGTGAGCAAACTTTTTCCAGGCACTATCATTGCTCCGGCATATCTGTTTGCCAAAGAAGGGAGATACCCGGTAACGGTTTATGCAGAAACTAACGTTACAGTTCTAAGATTCACAACCTCCGAATTTGGAAAGCTTCTCGACAAGGAGCAGGTTTTAAGATGGAATTTTCTCCGCATTCTTTCCGAGATTACAGTATTCCTAGCATCCAAAATGAGAATCCTCACTTTATATACAATAAGGGAAAAGGTGCTGCATATGCTCAAAATTCTTTCGGAGCAGCAAAACTCCACAACTATCACTCTTGACAAATCAAGACAAAGTATAGCAGAAGAGTTCGGTATTCAAAAGTTTTCACTGATGAGAAGCCTCGCCGCTCTGGCTGATGAAGGGATAATTGAAATAGATGGCAAGAATATTGTAATTCTTAAGTCGGAACAATTGATTTACTAATGGGCAATTCTATGGCGCAACAGATGAAGTGCTCATAAAAAAGAACTTGTATAATTGAAGTGTTTACATCATCTTTGCAAGATAATAACAACTGAAATGAACTATCAGAAAATACTTGAAGAAATCTACAGAGAAATCCAACCATATGCAAAAGAGGGAAAGCAGGCTGACTACATTCCTGCCTTGGCAAGAATAAATCCCGACCAGTTCGGAATGTGTTTGCATACTACTGAAGGAGAACAATTTACAATCGAACAGGCTGATACCAAATTTTCAATCCAAAGTATATCCAAAGTCCTATCCTTGGCAGTATGCCTGAGCATCGAGGGAAAAAAACTTTGGGAAAGAGTTGGTAAAGAGCCATCAGGGGCCGCATTCAATTCCCTAATCCAGCTCGAACTGGAAAATGGTATTCCCAGAAATCCATTTATAAACGCCGGAAACATAGTTGTTGCCGATGTTTTATTGAGCCGTCTGAAAGATCCTGAAAAGAAATTTATCGAATTCATCAGAGCCCTATGCGATGATGACACCATAGATTACAATCTTGAAGTTGCAAACTCGGAAAGGGAGAAAAGTTATCTGAATGCTGCGATAATAAACCTCCTCAAATACCATAACAACATTGAGAACGACATTGAGGATGTACTTGCCCTGTATTTCAAAATGTGCTCAGTGGAGATGAGTTGCAAACAATTGGCAAAAGCATTCCTTGCATTTGCAGATCATAAGACAAGATTTGACTATGCAGGTGTTTACCTTACAAGTTCAAGAGTAAAAAGGATAAACTCCCTTATGCAGACTTGCGGATTCTACGATGAAGCCGGAGAATTCTCTTTCCTTGTAGGTCTGCCAGGAAAAAGTGGTGTCGGTGGAGGAATTGTGGCAATACATCCAAAACTGTACTCAGTTGCAGTTTGGTCTCCCAGACTCAATGCTAAAGGTAACTCCATTATGGGAATGAAAGCATTGGAACTGCTTACTACAAAAACAGAAGAATCAATATTCTAAAATACCTGATAAAGAAAAACGGTTGCCGAAAATTTCGACAACCGTTTTTTTATAGTGTTTGTTATAATTATAGCATAACAACAACTGACAAGTTAAATCCGGTATATGCAGGAGTCATACGACATACTCCACCTGAACATAGATAACCTTCTTTAAATCTTCCGGCATTCAACGCACAACGAACTTTGTTGTATGAGTAACTTACACTACCATTGATATAGTGGGTTTTTGAATCACCATAATTCCACATATCTTGTACTGTGATACTCCAACGAGGTGCAAGGTTGTACTCAACCAATGCTGCAGCCCAGTTCTTGTGATCCTCTTTTGTATAAAGGTGTTGAAGCTCCAATCTCACAGAATTCTTACGATTGATTTTGTAAGTCAAATCTGCAACAACTGTATGAGAGTTCCAAAGTTTGGTATCTTTACCGGTAGTCTTGGGATTGAATGTTTGCCAGGTATAGTAAAGAATCATTTTGAAATCTTTACCGAACCAACGCTCAACATCCAAAGTCAAGTCACGGAACAACAATTCGCTTGGACCATTTGCACCGGTATACATATCATAGATACCACCATAGTATGTAGAGAAGTTACCGTGAATCTTCATACCTTTTTTACCACCAAGAACAGAATTTTTCTTGAAGTTGTAGAACAAGTCCACCTGACCACCAAGTTCATCTGACTGAGGGGTATAAGGATTCATAGTTGCAAGAGAATATGTATGTTGTTGTGTCAACGCAGGTACATAGTTGATGTATGTGTATGACAATAGATTCTCTTGTTGTCCTCTGATACCTTGGAAGAAAGGATTCTGTAGCTTTCTGAAAGAAACAAGACCACCGAATCCGTGTCCTGAGTATCCGAAATCTACCTGAATAGATTTGGTACCGGTAGTATCGTGATGGTTATAGAATGCAGGATCAGCCTGGCGAGAAACATACTCTCCGCTTAGCTGGAATCCTTCATAAGCCATCTGCAAACGTGCCGAGTAACCTAATGTATGAGGTTTCTGATCTTCAGAAGCGAAAGCTCCGTATGATTCATACTTATCAAGAACACTTCCTGCAATGTTCAACTCAAAGTTATCCATTTTAGCCAAACGTGAGATTGAGAAATTCAAATCTGCACCAGAAACCATAACATCAGTGTATTTGTCATAATCTCTTACTCGGCCATAGATACCTTTAATAGTCAAGAAATCACCGAAAGTATAACCAACTCTTACACCTTGTAGCGCATTGTTGATACCCAAGGTTCTGTCTTCGTATGTACGGAAAAGAATACCGCTACCAAATTGTTCATAAAGACTACCGAAACGGATATCCCAACCTTTTCTTACAAAACTTGCATAGATATCATATCTGTAGAACATTTTGCCTTGCTCACCTGTAGGGCCACCAAAGTAACCGATAATAGGTGGCAAATAAGCCTCCAATTGTCCACCAATAGAAAATCCTCCGCGAGTATAATCGATTTTCAAATAGTTATTTGAACCCATTCTACCCTCAGGGGTGATAGCATTGGTTGCATCATCTTTAAGATAATAGGTGGTATTTGTTTCGTAGCCTGCTGAAAAGTGTCCCTTATCATCCTGTGCCAAAAGGGCAAAGGATGATAAAGCGACAACAATTATACTTGATAAAAGTTTCTTCATAGAATATTACTGAACTTTTAGAATTTCTTCAAACAACTCTTCTTCGTTGCCAGGGGTATATCCAATGTGGGTATAAACGATATTACCTTTTCTGTCCAATAGGATAACAGTGGGCTGAGTTTGAACATTCATTGCTCTTTTTAGATCACCATTTACATCCAAAAGGAAAAGGAAATCATTCCAACCACGTCCGTTAACCATAGGAGCAACCTTAGAACTTGAACGTGAGTCATCTGTTGAAACCGCTACAAATTTGAATTCAGCTTCATCTTGCCACTCTGAATAGACGTCGTTGATAGCGCCCAATTCTTGAAGGCAAGGTTTACAGGTAGTGTACCAGAAAGAGATAACCACTGGAACACCATCTTCCATTACTGACTGGATGTTTACTGCGTTTCCTTCCAAGTCAGTTACCTCTACGTTAGGAAGACCCTTTTGAGCCATCATAAACATAGGGAGGAAAAGTGCTAATACAAATATTAGTGAACGTTTCATAGTTGTAATTTTTCTAATAATTATTCTTCGTATTTGAATACGCAAATGTCGTTACCTTTGATATCGATAACTTGGTCGATAACTAGACCGAAGTCTTTGTACTCAACATTTGATACAGAACCTTGTTGGAATCCACCTGCATAAGAGACGTAAGCAACTACGTGTAGGTTAGCTGCATCTTTAATGCTTGAAGGGATAGCGATGTTGTAGTGGAAATCTTGGTGTCCGTTAGCAGTTGCTGTAAACTCGTCACCATAGATACCTGTCATTTCTTTACGAACTACATAGTTGTGAACGTAGTTAGAACCACCGCTTGATTGGTTGTATACGATACCGTCTTCAAGTAGGAATACAGAGATTTTGTATGTACCAGCTTCTTTGGTTGCTACAGTTAGGTTAACATCTACGTTAGATGAAGAAACTGAAACGAAACCACCAATGTTTGTTTTTGAAGGTTGAAGAGTGATAGCCTCAGTTGCAACACCCATAAACATTTGGCTAGCAGTAGCTACAGGGTAGTTAGCGATGTCAGCATAACCGTTCATAATACCTGTAGGATAACCAGAGATTTGATATAGGCTGCTGAAGTTGTTTGTACCAGTGTAAGCCAAACCACCTTCTGATGAAGTAGCGTGCAAAGTGAAAGGAATGATACGGCCAGGAAGACCTTTGATAGCCTCGTCAATTGAAGAAGCCATTGTAGGACAGTAACCACACCAGGTAGCGGTAAATCTCATAGCGATAGATCTTCTGTAGAAGTCTTTAGAGAAGTCAGCTGCCATTTCACCCATTTGTTGGATAGTAACAGTTGCTGCAATACCATCTTCACCAACCAAGTTGATAACACCTTCTCTTAGGTCACCGGTGTTTTCTTCAACATTGATCTTAACAACTGAAGTCATATATTTAGATCTGGTTTTGTTGTCAGCCAAAAGAACTGAATCAGGATACTCAACACCTGTAACAGTGATCCAAGAAGCGTCTGTGCTTACTTCATAAGCGATGTTAGCATTAACTTCAAAAGTTTTTTCACCAGCTGATGAACCAAGACCTACAACTGTCAATACAGGAGAGATACCTTTAGGACCTTCTTGAACAACCCAGTTTTTAATTAGGCCACCGTTTACTGCAAGAGAGAAATAACCTACTCTTTCTTCAAGAGATGTGTTAGCTTCTTTTGCTTCAATTGTAATAGTGTTTTCACCGCTGAAACCACTTAGAGGAGAAACTTTAACCCAGCTAAGACCATTGTTAACTTGCCAGCTTGATTCAAAGTTATAAGTAACTTGTGCTGTAGAACCTACCTCTGAATCGATAACGATTGTTGATTCTGCAAGAGGAGTAACTTCGCCTGCACCACCATTATTTGGTTCATCACCATTAGCTTTTGTACACGAAGTCATAACGGGAGCTACCAATAGAGATAGTCCTAGAAGTAAATTGATCGATTTTTTTAACATAATAATTGGTATTAAAAATTAGTAATTTTGTTTTCCTTGTTCCAAGAATTTGATAAATGCTTCTACATCAAGATCATATCCGCGAGGGTCAGCAAGAAGTTTGCCACCTTTACCTTCCAGGATATAACAAGGTTGAGCATTTACACCATAGTACTTATATGCTATGAATGAGTTAATCTTACCAAGAGTCTTAAGGGTTCTACCTGAATCATCCTTAATCCATTCTTCTTCAGGAACAGACATCTTGTCGTCACAATAAAGAGCAACAACGATATAGTCGTTTCTAAGGATTTCAAGAACTCGAGGGTCAGACCAAACTCTTTGTTCCATTTCACGGCAGTTCACACAAGCGTGACCTGTGAAGTCGATGAATAGAGGTTTACCTGCTTTTTCTGCGAATTCCTGAGCTTGTTTCAATTCAAAGAATCCGTTGATACCGTTAGACAATTTTAGTTTGTCACCATATTTAACAGTAGAAACATCATAACCGTCCATTTCGTGCTCTACAGAATTGTCATAGAACCAACCTTTCTCTTGTTGAGGAGGAAGATATCCTGAAAGTGCTTGTAGAGGAGCACCGAACAAACCGCTGATCAAATATGCATCGAATAGAACTGCAATCAAAGTGAATGTAAGTCTGACAGGTCCCCATTTTTGGAATTTGTCAACTCCTTTGAAAGGAATCAAGTTCAACATAAACAATACAAGACCTGTAGCGATAGCAATCCAAATCACAAGATAGATGTCGCGAGGAAGAATGTTCCAGTGGTATGCCTGGTCTGCCATTGACAAGAATTTGAAAGCCAAGGCAGTTTCCACAAAACCAAGAACAACCTTAACGCTTGCAAGCCAACCACCACTCTTAGGCATTTTGCTCAACAATGAAGGGAACATTGCCAACAATGTGAATGGGAATGCAAATGCTATAGAGAACACCAACATTGTAACAATAGGTGTCCAGAATTCGCCTGAGATTGACTGGATAACGACTGTACCAACGATTGGACCTGTACAAGAGAATGATACAAGAACCAATGTCAATGCCATAAAGAAGATACCACCAAGTCCTTTTGTATCAGCGCGGCTATCAGTCTTTGTTGTAAGAGATGAAGGAAGTGTGATCTCGAACAAACCGAAGAATGAAAGAGCAAATACAATGAATACAATAAAGAAGATGATATTAGGCAGCCAGTTGGTAGCCAACCAGTTGAAAATGTCTACTGTAACAGCGTCTCCACCAAAGATACGGGTGATAAGAATCAATGCAGCGATAGGAAGAGTGTACAATAGTACAATGAAAAATCCATATAGGAAAGCTCTGCGTCTACCGGTGCGAGGATCTGGAGAACCTTTCATAAAGAATGATACTGTCATAGGTACCATAGGGAAAATACAAGGGGTCAACAAAGCAACCAATCCCCAAATGAAGGCCTCAATAATCATTGCCCAAAGATTTCCGGTTGTAGATACATCTACGGGTTTCACCTCAGCTGCAGGAGCAACTTCATCTTCATAACCGGGTAAAATTTCTGACAATTCGGTTGGCACAGAGAAATTAAACTCAGTATCTGCCAAAGGAGAGCAGTTGGTATCATCACAAGTCATCCATTCAACATAGAT
>JAZRBT010000076.1:0-5634 GCA_045635245.1 Candidatus Coprenecus sp. | reverse complement strand
AGAATCGGGTCGCTGTCAAGGCTGATGGGCTCTATCTTGTCCACAATTTCCAATGTGTTGGAAATCACCTCGGGATGGTCGCTGAAGAGTTCCTGCATCTGGGCGATGCTTTTAAGATACTCCTGCTGGGTGTAACGCATCCTCTTGGGGGAGTTGAAATCACTTCCGGTGTTGATACAGATAAGTCTGTCGTGGGCAGGACCATCTTCCTTATTTACAAAGTGGACATCGTTGGTGGCTACGACTTTGACTCCGAATTTTTCGGCAATTCTGAAGATCTCGTTATTTACAAGCTCCTGTTCCTCAAACAGTTTTGTTCCGACCTCGGGAAGCTCTGAGAGGTGTCTCTGAACTTCGAGGTAGTAATCCTCTCCAAATAGGGATTTGTGCCATTCGACGAGCCTTTCTGCCTCTGCGATATTTCCGTTCAATATGGCCTGTGGAATTTCCCCACCAAGACAGGCTGAGCAGCAGACCAGCCCTTCGTGGTATTGCTCGAGCAGTTCGTGGTCGATACGGGGCTTGTAGTAGAAACCTTCTATGTATGCTTTTGAAGAGAGTTTTATGAGGTTGTGGTATCCCTGCATATTTTTGGCAAGGAGAATCAGGTGGAAAGCACTCTGATCCTCACGACCTTTCCTGTCGGTACGGCTCCCTTTTGCAACATAAACTTCACTTCCTACAATGGGTTTCAGCTTTACTTTGAGTTTCTTGGCGGTATCTATGAACTCTTTTACACCGAACATATTTCCGTGGTCGGTGATGGCAAGAGCCGGTTGTCCGTCAGCCTCGGCTGTTTTCAGCAAATCCGAGATTTTGGACTGACCGTCAAGAATGGAGTATTGTGTGTGGACGTGAAGGTGTGCAAATGACATATATTCAGTAGTTTCTAATTTGTTTCAGTTTTTTCAAAAAGATATACTTTGTCTGCTCTTCTTACTCTTTGGGGACAAGGGATAGAGCAATGTGTCCCTTGTGATGCATTTTGTGCAGGCTGGAGTTCCACCCTGATTTCTTCCAAATCCATCTCCACTACTCCTGAAGTAGGGCCGATTATCATAAGGTGCTGTCCTACAGATATGGGGGCTGCCTCTACCAATATCTCTGCCACTCCGATATTGCTGAAATAGTTGGTCACTTTTCCAATATAGGTCTTTTTACGGGTGGCGTTGCTACCATAAACTTTAGACCACTCTCCAAGTCTTGCTCCCTGATAATATCCGTCCCAGAAACCTCTGTTGAATACCTCTTCAAGTTCTTTTTTGAACTCTTCTGCTTTTTCAGGGGTAAATGTTCCCTCTTCGAGCAAATCGGCTGCACGTCTGTATGCTGAAGCTACTTTCTTTACATATTCTGCACCTCTGGCGCGTCCCTCTATTTTGAAGACTTTGACCCCTGCATTGAACATTTTGTCCATAAATTCTATGGTGCAAAGGTCTTTGGGAGACATAATATATTTGTTGTCAACTTCCAGCTGGCGTCCTGTTTCAAGGTCGGTAACTTCGTATCCTCTGCGGCAAATCTGGAAGCAGGAGCCTCTGTTTGCAGAGTGGTTGTATTCGTGAAGGCTCAGATAACATTTTCCGGAAACAGCCATACACAATGCTCCGTGGCAGAACATTTCAATCTCTACAAGGCGACCCGATGGTCCGCAGATATTTTGTTCAATGATTTGATTATGAATCTCTTTTACCTGCTCCATATTCAACTCTCTGGCGAGCACCACCACATCGGCAAACTGAGAGTAGAATCTCACTGCCTCGATGTTGGAGATGTTTGCCTGTGTCGAGATATGTACTTCCAGACCTATCTGACGGGCATACAGGATTACCGAGATGTCAGATGCAATCACTGCGCTGACTCCTGCCTCAAGTGCCGCCTGCAATGTTTGTTTACCTTTCTCCAAATCTTCATTGTACATTATGATATTCAGAGTAAGGTACGATTTTACATTGTACTCGGAGCAGATTCTGGTAATCTCGGGAAGGTCTGCCATAGTGAAATTGTTGGCAGAGTGCGAACGCATATTGAGGTTCTCCACGCCGAAATAAATAGAATTTGCACCGCCTTGTATTGCTGCCATAAGGGCCTCAAAATTGCCCGCAGGAGCCATTATTTCTATTTGTCTTTCCATTATTTGTCTCTAAAAGTCATTTTTCTGGCAAATTGAACAAGGGCATCGTGCTGTTCTGCAGGAAGATTCAGCTGCTGCACTTTTTCAATGGCCTGTTTGTAGTATTTGTCTATCTCTTTTTCTGCTTTCTCTTTGATTCCGAGTTCAGTGTAAATGGCTTGGGCTGCTGCGATTTTCTCCTGTGCGCGATCTTCTCCCATTGCCACGATTTTTTCCCAGCGTTCTTTCTGTTCTCCACTGACGGTGTTGTAACACTCTACAAAGAGCCAGCTTTTCTTGTTGTTGGTAATGTCTCCACCAATGTTTTTTCCAAAGACTTTGGGGTCTCCGAAATTGTCAAGGTAGTCGTCGGCTATCTGGAAAGCAATTCCCAAAAGGTAGCCGTAGTCGTATAGCAGCTGGGCAGCCTGTTCGGGAGCTCCTGCCAAAACTGCACCCATTTTGGCACTGCAGGCAATCAGAACTGCAGTTTTGAGACCTATCATTTTAAGGTAGTCATCCATCGAAATGATGGGAATATCCTCAAAATTCATATCGTACTGCTGTCCTTCGCATACTTGTGCTGCGGTTCTGTTGAAAAGAGCGAGGGCGGCACTGAGATGTTCTGCAGGGGCTTGACTGATAAATTGATATGCCTGAATGGACATTACATCTCCCGAAAGAATGGCGATGTTGTCATTCCATTTTTTGTGGATAGTCTCTTTTCCTCTGCGCATATCAGCCTTGTCCATAATATCATCGTGGATAAGGGTGAATGTGTGGAAAATCTCTATAGCCAAAGCGGGATTGATGATAGAGGAGTCTATTTTGTCGCCAAACAATGAGTAGGTCAGCAGACAAAGTCTTGGTCTGATTCTTTTTCCGCCAATCGAGAAAATATACTCTATGGGGTCATACAATTCCTTGGGATCTCCACCCAAATTTATCTCTTCGATACCTTTTTTCAGGTATTTGTCAATGTCTTTTATGCTCATAATCTTAAAACCTATCTTACAAAGATAACCATTTTAGACAAATTTCGTATCTTCGCACTTGTGGAAAAATTAATAAAATCAACAGCGACTGTCGTAAAGCATACCGGAAGCCACTATATCATATCCGAGTTGCCCCGTTGGGAGTTGATTCCTGCGGTGGTCAGAGGTAAATTGAGGCTCTCGGGAGGAAATACTACCAACCCTATTGCTGTTGGGGACAAAGTGGAGTATTCGGTTAATGTGGATGAGAATGGAAAAGCCGTTTCTGAAGCGGTAATCCTCTCTGTGCATCCACGCTCAAACTATGTGATCAGAAAATCTACAAATCTTTCGAGGCAGTGTCATATCATTGCTTCCAATGTGGATTGTGCATATCTGGTGGTTACGATGGATCGCCCCGAGACCAAATGGCCCTTCATCGACAGATTTCTGGTCACTTGTGCCGCATATCGTGTCCCGGTGAAGATTCTTTTGAATAAAATCGACCTGTACAGGGAAGATCCCGAACTGATGGAAAAAGCGGAGTTGTTCCATTCGATTTACGAGGATGCAGGTTATGAGATTTTTGATATATCAGTGGCGGAGAATATAGGAATTGACTCGCTCAGAGAACAGTGTCAAAAGGGTGGAATCTCTTTGTTTTCAGGAGTCTCAGGTGTGGGCAAGTCCTCTTTGATAAAGGCTCTGGATCCTGCATTGGAACCCAAAATCTCACATATCTCCGACAAACATCTGCAAGGTAGACATACCACTACATTTTACGAAATTTACCCTTTGGATGGGGGAGGTTTCATTATTGACACTCCCGGAATCAGAGGTTTCGGTCTGGTCGATCTGGAACAGGAGGAACTTTCTGCATATTTCCCCGAAATGCTCAGGGTGGAGGACGACTGCCGTTTCAAACCTTGTACCCATACCCACGAGCCGGGTTGTGCAGTGGTGAAAGGGGTCGAAGAGGGGATAATCTCTTTGGAAAGATACAATTCATATTTGGGGATGCTCGATGAAGAGAGCAAATACAGATAATTCAAATTTCAAACTATGAACAGACGGATACTCAAACTTGCCATTCCGAGCATCTTTGCCAACATTACTGTCCCTTTGGTAGGGATGGTCGATATTGCAATTTCTGGAAGACTCGGAGATGTGGCTGCAATCGGTGCTATAGCAGTAGGCTCAATGCTCTTCGATCTTCTTTACTGGAATTTCGGATTTTTAAGGGTTGGAACAGGGGGACTTACTGCTCAGGCAATAGGTCGCAGGAGTTTGAGAGATGCTATGAAATACTTTACCCAGGGTATTTCGACAGCATTGGTTTCCGCTCTTTTTCTGATTGCTATCCAATGGCTTTTCGTCGAGGCTGCTTTTACATTTATAGAGTGTACGCCCGATGTTGAGGCGCTCTCTCGTAAATACTTCTTTATCAGGATTTGGGGCGCTCCGGCCACTTTGTCGCTTTTTGTATTCAAGGGGTGGTTTATAGGGATGCAGAATACTGTCAGTCCGATGGCGGTAGATATTTTTGTCAATGTGATAAATCTGGTCGCCAGCTTTGCTTTGGGACTTCATACCCCTATGGGATTTGTCGGAATTGCCTGGGGAACGGTGATTGCCCAATATTCGGGTCTGATGCTGGCAATAGTGCTGATGCTGGTCTATTACAGGAAACTGTTCAAATATGTCAATATAAAAGATGATATCCGTTTCAGGTATATGAAGGCATTTTATGTCTTGAATGTGAACCTGTTTTTCCGTTCGTTGTGCTTTATGTTGATCTATTGCGGATTTACATCGATTGCTGCCCAATATGGAGATACTGAGCTCGCCGTAAGTTCGATTATAATGAAACTTCTGATGCTCTATTCGTACTTCCTCGACGGGTTTGCTTATGCAGGGGAGGCGCTTGCCGGAAAATATATCGGTGCGAACGACAGGAGTTCTTTGGGCAAGGCGGTGAAATATCTTTTCGGCTGGACTGCTTTACTGGTGGTGGTTTCCACTGTTGCATATTGGCTCGGAGGAGAGTGGATGATCTCGCTGATGACTACCCAGCAAAGTGTGATTGATGCTTCCTCTCCATATATTATATGGCTGATACTGATGCCTTTATTCAGTTGTGCTGCCTTTATGTGGGACGGAATTTATATCGGAGCAACTGCATCTGTGGCTATCAGAAATTGTATGATCTGGGCTTGTGTCGCTTTTTATATTACCTATTATGTTCTGAAAGGTTCGATGGGAATGCAGGCTCTGTATTGTGCATATTTTGCACATATTTTGGCAAGAGCATTCTATATGACCATTTTTGCCGGGAGAGAAGTTTTTTCAAAAGTTTCATAAAGAGGTGCTCTTTGTGTCGTGAAATTTGTTTTTTTACGCAAGTTCTTTGTATATTTGTCATTACTGACGCAAATACTGTAAGAATCTAAAAATAGCGCTTATGGCAAAGGATATAAAATACTTAGAACTTCTATCACAGAACTTCCCTACCATTCAGGCAGCCAGTTCAGAGATAATCAATCTTGA
>JAZRBT010000075.1:0-3451 GCA_045635245.1 Candidatus Coprenecus sp. | reverse complement strand
TCTTGACATAACGGCAGATTCTACTACTTGAGTTTTGCTTACGCTGCCATCAGCCTGAAGGGCAGATGAGAACAGATTGCTTTCAGAAACGATTCTCGATGCAATACTTTGTGTAATCTGTTTCTTTATATTTGCCAATACAGCTTCTTTAGCCTGCTCGATACTTTGAGCTTCAGCAGAAACTATAAGGTATTGATCTTGAACTGAATTGACCCAGGAAGGTGCTCTTCTGGTACTTGACTCCACAACTTTGTATTGTCCAAAGAGGGACAATGAAACTGTGATTGCCAAAATTATTGATAATATCTTTTTCATATAATCATAAATTTTAGGGTGAGCGGGTGATTTATCTGATCATACTTGAAATTCTCTCTGGACGTGATTCAGAGTAGAAGTGTTTTGCAATGTTTTCTGCATTGGGGTTGATTGCAGAAAGGATGTCGGCAGGAATATACGAAATTCTTTCAGAAGCCATATTGTATAAATCTCTGCAAACCATAGGGATAGCGTATGCTTCATAAGCTGCTGACTTATAGTCCTGTGCTTTCATATATGAATCAATTCTGCCAAGAATCTCTTCGCTGTGTGACTCGAAATACTCGATGATGGACTCTTTCGCACCTTTGATAAGAGTTCTCAACTTGGGATTTCTTGCGTTGATTTTCTGGATGGCATCGATATATGATTCTCCGTCAGAATCTCCAACACCTTTGATATTAAATGATGTCTGACCAAAAATAACGCCGGTGTAAAGGTCTGCGATGAAAATAGAAACTTCCATCTCTGTGATATATTTGGCAGGAGCAGTGGGTGTGACATCTTTATTTGTCAAAGCAGCACTTGTGATCGTTGTAAATCTGCTTTCAGTTGCAGACAATCCATTGAGAACCAATGCTTGTTTAATGTTGTTCTCAACAATTGTTGCTGCATTTTTATTTTCGATACCGATTGGTGTCTCGCAAGCAATCGATAAGGTGGTATTTTCACTCAATTTGCTTTGTGCATTGATGCTCAAAAGTGAAGCGGCCACTAAGGCAATAGATATAAATACTTTTTTCATATTCTCAATAATTAGTCACCTAAAACAATCCAAACATTACCTAAACCTCTTTCATAAATCTTGTAGGGAAGATTAAAAGGCTCTTTTCCAAGGAATTTGCCCAAATCAACAGCAAAACCTCTGGTATCGATAGCTCTCTCTTTGCCAAGAACAGTCTTGTAAAGAGGAATACGAACTTGTTCATAATCAATGAAGTTATCTCCGGCATTTGCTCTTGAGAAACGTCCGCCAATAGTGTTTTCATCCATCCAGTAGTCAATAACATCCTGAAGTTGAACAGTTTCTCCCATAAAATCTACATCGTCAGAAAGTGCAAGAGGGCAGTTGTTGGTCATCTTGATGGAAATGGTAACCTCTCTACCATTTTCAAACATATCATTGAAATGGTTTTGCAAAGATGCGTTGAATGAGTCCATATAGTTAAGGACAGCCTCTTCAATAAGAAGTCCTACAGATGCAGATGTTGAAGGTTTTCCATCACCTGAACCAGGTGTGATAATCTTGTTTGTGTAAGCATCCAATCCTCTGAGGTTGAATGATATATACTTTCTTGGACCATTTTTCTTGATACTGAAATCCAAGTCCATAATGATATCTGCCTTAGCAGTTCTTTTAATTTTGTCAAGAGGAGACTCTACGATGCTGCCACCTGCTGAGCCTTCGAACAAGGTTTGTTCGATACCTTGATTCTTCATATTTTTCAGAGTTGCTTCCAGGTCTTTAAGAGGAAATTCTCTTTGTGCCATAATATTTGAAAGTTCTGAAATTGCAAGACGCAAATCCTCGTCTTGGATAAATGCTTTCTCATAATCAGCTACAGTGACGGTTTGTCCGTTAGCATCCTGAAAGTTAGTTACATATCCTGCACGATTGCAATATGCATCGCTGGGAATTACCATTATAATTGGTTTCTTGGCTTGTCCCCAAAGTGTACAAGCTGAAAGCAAAAATAGTCCGGCTAAAATTAGATTCTTGAGTTTCATATAGATTTGTGTTTTGTTTCAATGTTAAAATCCGTAATTGAGTGATTTTGCAATACCTGCAGATTCCAAATCTTTGCGTAGATTGTCATACAAAACCTGTACAACGATACCTACTTTATATCCTCCTTTAACTTTTGTGATATCAGGATCGTTGTCAGATGTGATATTTACATATCTTAAAAATTGTCCTCCGGGTTCAAAGAATTTCTCAAAAAAGCTTGCGTTTTTTTGTTCATCGGCGATTGAGCATAGGGCAGGGGTGCCACTGACAGTCCCTGCAGAAGGAATACCGCTGAAAATAACAACTTCGATAGCTGCTTTTTTTGCTTCCGCTATTGCTTTGTTCTTATTCTTGTGGGTCGCATAAACTTTGATAAGTTTTGTTCCATCTGTAGCTACACCAAGATTAACCACTTCGTAGTTTTTTGAGTTTTTCATTGTGTAGTTCTGAGCATCAGATGAATAGGCGATTGATAACATCGCAGCCAAACAAAGGATTTTAAAAATAGATTTCATATTTTTTAAGATTTATGTTTACTTAATTCAAAAAATCGGTGCCCCTTTCACAATGAGGAGACATCGTACAATTGTCTTATACCAAAGACAAATATACGAACAAGCGAATGAAATATAAAGTTTACTTTAATATTTCACAATGAGCGCAGTCTGTATTTCTGTCATTTATGACAAATATACGAAAAATGAGCGAATAAACGGGGTTTATTCTGCTTGTTTTTTTATTATAAATGTATAATATTTTGAAATGTGACAAAATAATTGCCACCTGTATCTGATGACATCTCTATGACATAGATGAGAATGCAATATAGGTACAGGCAATTATGAATATAAACATAAATGTTATCAATATTATTAAGAAATAAATAAAACTTGTGAATAGAGCATTTCCTGTTGCTCTGATCCACGAAGTTGTTCCATATACGCGACGGAAAGCGATAGTGAGATATATGCAAGGCCACAATATGAAAATAATCTGAAATATAGGCATAGGGATATTGACCATAAGATGAGTCACATAAACACAAATGGCAATCAGTTCCAATAGGGCTGTATAGTGCAATGAGAAGATGAAGTGGTTGATATATGGTAGTTTGGTTTTCCTTTTTACAAGGCGTATGGCAAACGACAGGAATGGAGCTGTAAATAGTATCAGCAAAGGGAAATACTTTGTTAAAAATGATACCATATATCTCCATACACTGATTAATTGTTTTATGTCGTTTTGTACAGAACCTTTGGCTTCTGAGTTGAGACCATAATAATCCTCAGTTTCCTTGAATATAATATTATCTTCTATAAGCAGGTGAGGAACGACAGCTATCCATTTATCTTCTTCTGGGTTTCCCTTTGAAATTTCAATGGTTTCAATGCAGGTAATTATATCCGG
>JAZRBT010000074.1:0-9128 GCA_045635245.1 Candidatus Coprenecus sp. | reverse complement strand
CAAATAATTTTAAAAAAATCTATATAAATGTGACTAAAATCTGAAAAAACCATTGAATAGTTAAAAAAATGCATATCTTTGTCTTTGTTTATGGGGCAGTAGTACCAATTTTGGTGCAGATAAGTAGAATGTCTCGAATTTGGATGAAACTTTTAAATAATTCTTTAAATCATAATATTTATATATGAGAGCTGTATTTTGTTTGTTAATTTCACTTTCTGCTTTCCTTTTTTTAGTTTTTGCAACTTCTTGTCAGAAAGAAACACCGGTAGGTCCCGGTACTCCGGAAGAGAATCAACCTGTAGAACCCGAGCCCCTTTCACAGAGCCACGCTCTGATAGTATTTATGCAGGGAGATAATGGTCTGGAAGAGTTTATGGATGTCAATCTTCAAAGGATTCTTACTGCCTATTATGAGATTCCCCAGGATCTTGGCAGACTTGTGATATTTTATGACAGAGGAAACTATACCCGTCTGACCGAGTTGTATATGGATGATGGTATGGCAAAACAGCGTGTGATAAAAGAGTACAGCACATCTGTTTCGACCGTAGATCCGGATTTTGTGACCGAGGTATTTGATCTTATCCGTCAGGAAGTACCGGCTGAAACATACGGATTGATTCTCTCTTCTCACGGAGGAGGATGGGTTCCTGCAGATATTTTTGACCTGTACCTATATTTGGATACAGCAAATGAACAGCCTTTGGCGCACCGTTCATTCTATGGTCAGGATGGTTACGATTGTATGGAATTGCCCGATTTGGCGGAGGCCCTTTCCGGATGGGATTTCAGATATGTGATTTTCGACGCTTGTTATATGGCTTCGGTGGAAGGGTTGTATGAACTTCGTGGATTGTCTGATTATATGATTGCTTCAGCGGCAGAGATTATGGGAACAGGTTTTCCTTATGAGGATATAGTTCCGCTGCTGTTCTCTACTGCCGACCATTCGCTTGAAGATGCGTGTAAGGCCTATATGGATATGTATAAAGGCTCTTCGGGTACAATCTCTTTGATTGATTGTACAAAATTGGAGGCTTTGGCTCAGGTGATGGCACAAATCAATGTTGCCGAGGGACAGAAGAGTGTCGATGTTACCCAAATTCAGCCATACGAGGGTTTCAGTACTCACCTTTATTTTGATTTTGAACAATATGTCTATGCATTGACTTCAAATCAGGATTTGTTGTCGCAGTTAGACGAGGCTCTTTCGGGTGTTGTTCTCTTTACAGATCATACCGAGCAATTTTTTACAGCAGTGGGTCAGGAAGGGTATGTGGCTCTTCCAGAGAGCTGTGGTCTTACTTGTTATATTCCTCAACCCGGTTGTAACAATACTCACGCAGCTTATCTGCAAACCTCTTGGGCAAAAGCGGTCAATGCTTATTAGAATTGACCCTTGCAAATAAAATAACCGCCAAAAGTCAGCGATGAACTTTTGGCGGTTGTTCTTTTAAGAACTTTGCCTCTGTGGCAAAAGGTTGTACTGCTATCTTCTTCTTTCAGCTCTCTTGGCTCTATATTCTTTTCTGATTTTAAGAGGGGTATTTCCCAAGAATCGTTTGCAGAATTCACTCAAGTGACCTGTACCTGAGAAATTGAATTTCTCAGCGATGCTGTTGATGGAAAGGTCTGTTTCGCAAAGATCTTTGTAAATCTCTTTACTTCTTTCCTCCTGCATCCAGTTGTAAGGAGTGATATTGCTGTAATACTTTCTGAAGATGATATTGAAAGTGTGAATGTCGTATCCGCAAAGTTCTGCAAGGTGATTCAAATTCTTTGCTTTTGGTCTGTTGTTTTCAATAAGTGTTCTGAAAGAGAACTCTTTGCTGAACAAGTTGTAAAGGAATTGAAGCAATTCTTTGGGAGTATAGTAGAATCTGAATACTACGAACAACGATTCGTGCAATGTGTTATGCATATATGCACAACTGATGTCGTCTCTGAGGAATTGGAGTGCCATTCCCAACCATTTCTCCATCGCTTCGTTGATTTGAAGAGATTTGAAATCATACTCGATGCTCTTGTAACTGTTCTTGTATAGTCTGAACAATGTGCCAAGGTCGCAGGTCGAACCTGTTTTTGTAAATTGAGAAACCAGAATCTCAGTATTGATATCTGTATTGAAAGTGTAAGTGAACTCTTTGTAACAGAATATGAATTGGTTTTCTTCAATTGTATAATTTTCTTTTTCAACAGAACTTACAGTCAGTCTTCCTTTGAGTACAATGATAATGCTATTAAGCTCGCTCTTGTCAATGGTAAAAGTATCACCGGCTTGGTAATGCTCCAAGTAAAATCCTTCGTCATTATGTTTGATAAGTGGACAAGTTGCAGGGCACTGTTGTTTCATATTTATGATTTTTTATATATTTTTTGTAAAAATATGCAAAAGTTTTGAATTATTGAAGAAAAAATGGGATTAATTTTACTTTAGGAACAATAATTATGTTTGGCTGAATGGGTTAAGTAGTTGATATATAGAAAAATACCGTAGTTTTGCGATGATGCAAGACTACGGTATTATTTTTGAATCTTATCAGGTTATTTATTTGACTTGGTGAGAAGTTCTTCTGCTCTTACCATAGCAGGGATGATATGGTTGCAGATGTTATCCTCTCCAATCTCTTTGGTGAAACCCGATTTCACCAGATAAGAATGTACATTGTCATTTACTCCGGATAGAACCACGATGATTCCTTTTTGGGCACTTCTCTTCCAGAGGTTGCGCAAGTTGTTCAAACCTGTACCATCCATAAAAGGAACCTTTCTCATTCTGAGCACCCTCACTTTGACATCCTGGCTGAGGTCGCTGTCCAATTCATCTATTTTGTTGGCAAGACCAAAGAAGAAAGGACCATTGATTTCGAATACCTCAATACCTTTAGGGATGATAATGTTTTCAATATCCGACAATTGGGCTTTTTCTTCGTCTTCAGTAGCAGGAAGATGTTCGTCGTGGATTGTGCTGATAGTGGTTGTTTCAGAAACACGTTTGACAAACAAGATGATGGCAAGAAGTACACCTACCTCTATAGCCACTGTCAAGTCGATAATTACAGTCAGGAAGAAAGTAATCAGAAGGACGCTGACATCGGCTTTGTCACCTTTTAGCAAATATCTGAAAGTTCTCCATTCACTCATATTGTAAGCAACCATTACAAGGATTGCAGCAAGACAAGAAAGTGGAATATAGATAGCATAAGGTAGTGCAAAGAAGAAAATTATCAACAATACAATTGCGTGAATAATACCTGCCATTGGAGAGCGTCCGCCGTTGTTGATGTTTGCCATTGTACGGGCAAGAGCGCCGGTTGCGGGGATACCTCCGAACAGGGGAGTGATGACATTGGCAATGCCTTGTCCGATAAGTTCTGTATTGGAATTGTGTTTTTTGCCGGTCACACCGTCAGCAACCATAGCTGCCATCAGTGACTCGATAGCACAAAGAATCGCAATGGTGAATGCAGGAGAGAACAAGTCTGTAGCAGTCTGGAAATCAATCTTTGGAACCTCTGGTTTGGGCATTGCCAATCCACCTGCAAGTTCAGGGAATTTGTCTCCGATGGTTGTGAAAGATATTCCGTCAATGTACATTGCTCCGACAGATGCCGCCACTCCGACAAGAATTGCAATCAATGAGCCGGGAATCTTTTTGGTCACCTTGGGCCAGAAAATGATAATCAACAGACACACGGTTGCAAGAATGGTCTCGGCCAGGTCGATTGTTCCAAGGTGTTTGAAATATGCACCCCATTGTCCTATGAAGTCTGCAGGAACATTCTCAATGGTAAGACCGAAGAAATCTTTAATCTGAGTAGAGAAGATTACAAGGGCAATACCCGATGTGAAACCTACTACGATAGGATAGGGGATAAATTTGATGATGTTTCCAATTTTGGTGATACCCATAAGAATCAGAAGAATACCAGCTAAAATGGTGGCAATCATCAATCCCTGGAATCCATATTGGGAAATGATTCCGAAAATAATGACGATGAATGCACCGGTAGGACCCCCGATCAGAAAATGCGAACCACCGAAAAATGAAACAAGGAAACCTGCCACGATAGCAGTAATAAGACCTTGTTGAGGTGAAACGCCTGAAGCGATACCGAAAGCAATCGCCAAGGGTAAAGCAATGATACCTACAATGATACCAGCGATGATGTCAGCTCTGAAATCATCTTTGCTGTAGTTCCCTTTTTTGAACAATTCAAAAAATTTAGGTTTAAAATCGATGTTAAATTTAAGGTTCATACGATAATGGTTTTCATAAATTGGGGGCAAATATCGTTTTTTTTATTTATATCTGCTAATGAATTTGATACTACCTATATTATATATGAAGGTAAATTTATTGGAATCCTCCAGTATCTCCTTTGGAAAAGCACGATCTCTCCCTATTTTGTTGAAATGTATCCTCTTAAAAGTGGAATTTTCTACCATAAAACCGACAGGCTCCCTGAGAGAATGGGCAGAAAAGCCCAATTTATTATACACCTCTCCATCTGACCACTCGGAGTCGGAGTATGACATTACTTCAAGTTCGCGGACCTCTTTCTTTCTCTGTCCGACAAAATGTTTCAGTAACTTTCCCATTCCCCCCACAATTCTGAAACCTGCCACCGAAGCGTACCGTTCCAATTCAAAAGAGATGATGCCATCCTGATTTGCCCTCCCGGAAGAAAATGTAGCCACAGCCACCAGAGAATCACTATGCTCCATTCCGATTTCATTCTCCCCGGTAGCCCTCTTCCGGAACAATCCGTAACGGTATTTCGCCTTGGTTGCTCCATAAAGGTGATTCTTTTCAAGAAATTTCGCAGCAAGTTCCGGAGTAATCTCCCTTACAGAACAATTTCGGGCAAAAATTGATTTCTCCTTCCCCAACTGGGCAAGGAGTCTTCCCCTGACCAAAGTCCCTGCCGAGTTCCATTTGTCCTCATAAAGGAAAATGACCTTGTTTTGTCTGAACAATTCTTTCAACTCTTTAAGTCGTTCAATGAAAAGTTCTGCCCCAAATTCTCTAAAAGATGAGATTTTAATCAAACATATCACGACACCATTTTCTGCGCAAATTATCGATTCTATCCCTTTTAATATCTTGTGTTCAAAGGGGATAGAGTACTCTTTCAGAAATTGGATAACTTGGTCATCAAAATAATTCATACTGCAAAACTATAAAAATATTTAAAAAAATTTGCAGTTTAAAAATAAGTGCCTATCTTTGCAATCCAATTCGAAAGAAAAGGGAATGATTCGTTAGCTCAGCAGGTAGAGCACAACACTTTTAATGTTGGGGTCCTGGGTTCGAGCCCCAGACGGATCACGAAAGGGTAGCAAAAAAGCTGCCCTTTTTTCGTATATGGATTCTGCCTTAAATCGGGCTCGAACCCGGTTTCCCCTTCGAAAGGGGGTTAGGGGGTTTGGAGAAGGCCGAAAGTGTGCGTCAGCACACGAGCCCCAGACGGATCACGAAAGAGCAACTCAGAAACGGACTATGCTTTTTATTTTTAACTAATTGATTTTCAGTGTTAGTTTTTACGAAAATTGCGAAACCCTACATAGAAGACTACATGGAGGTCGTAATTAGTCTTCTAATTCAAGAAAGGCTTTGAGTATGGAGTGCCATTCCGCTTGTCCCGCCCTACTAGGATGATTCATTGCGATTGCTTTTATAATCTTTCCTTTGATACAATATCTCCTAACCCTTGTTTTATATTCTTCTATAATGAACTCTTCGTCCTCTTCAACTCCAGATGGCAAAAGGTTAAAACATCTTTGTGACCAAACTATAATGTGTGTCGGAGTTGGATCCAAATCCTCAAGTAGTTCGTTTATGGCTGACATATACATAGGTGCTGCTTCGGGATGCTCCAACTCCTTGCTTGTGCCACTTTGAGAGTGTTGAACATAGTTATAAAAGACTACATTATTCCAAAACCACAAAGAGTCCTCCGTCGAAATTGATTTGCGCCCATATATAATCTTTTCGAAACACGAATGAGAACGAAACTCCTTTTTATTTTCTTTATCCCCTTTTCTGTAAGGAAGATAATCGTTATCCATCAAACTTCTAGTCATCTTATAACAATTGCAATCCATACAATCAAATGAGCATTTTTCTCCATTTTCTACCCATCTTTCGTTACATATATGATTTCTATTGGCCGAGGTTTCGCAATAATGACTATCGCCTAACACTAAAATTTTCTTCCCCTGAAATCCTTCTCCCTCTTTGTAGTATTCACCTACCCAAGGAAGAAACTTTACATACTTGAATTCTTTGTTTTCCATAATTTTTTTATTTTTTATACACCTTAAACTTATACTCTTCGTTGGTGTGTGTGTACTCGGTAATTCCCTCCTCGCGAACTTTCGCAATCAGTTTTTGTGGCGAGAGTACCTCAACAGACGCGCCCATCGACAAAATCTTCTGCCTGAAATCAAAGGTCGGACATAGGCGGTACTCAAAAATCGAATACTCCTCATTGCATTCCACCTCGGTCTGCGAGTGGTGCAGGGGCAGGGTGCGGAGATAGTTGCTTTGCCACGAATCGACCTTCAACGCCACAGGGCAAACATCAAACTCCTCGTCGCTTATGATAATACCGTAGTAGTCGGCAAAAAACTCCTCGGCATCGAACTTTTTGGGCATCTTGAACCTGTGTTCGGTTGGCTCCAATGCCTTGATGCGGTCGAGAGAGTAGATGCGTAGTTTATCACTCATTCCGAGCATATACCAGCGTTGCTCAAAGAGCTTCACGCACCACGGCTCAACATCGAAGGTTGTGGAGCTCTCCGCACCGAAACTCTGGTAAGCCATCGAGAGTTTTACACCCTCACGCATCGCATCTACGATGGTCGTGAGGTGTTGCTGCCCCGAAGGCACATTTTCGAGTAGTATGCGATTTTTGAGATCTTGGCTCTCGTGCAGAATATTATTGACAGAGAAGGTCTGAATCAGCCACTTACGCACACCCATATTGTCGATGCCCTCACGGTCGGCAACAATATAACCTCGCTGCGTGCGACTATACTTTATCTCAATGTCGAACAACTCCTCCACAGCATCGGTATAGCGGTGGAACTGACGCTCCGACAGCTCCTCGCCACGCCCAAAATGCAACTCGAAGCGATGTTGTATCTCTTCGAGCGATATAGGTCCACGATTGTATATAGTTGTAACAAACCACACATAGCGGTTGATAAGTCCTGAGGTACTCATAGCGGTCGGAATTTTAGGTAAAGTTACAAATTATAATCGAATCCAACGCTCGGGCGAGGATGAAAAATGCATCGTCAATGCGCCGATAATCACGCCAACCGCTACGGCAATAGCAAGGGGAATTCGTTGTTTTCGTTTGTTCTGCGGAAACGAATCAGCTGCACGACCCCACAGACTTGTAAGGTCACACGGCTGATTTATAATACTTTGTCGCAACTGCTCGCTAAAAGGCAACTGCTCTTGGCTTTGCTTCTGATGTTTCATATGTCACATAATCTTTGCTATTAAATTTTGATGCAAAGATATGGCTGCATACTGACAAAATGCGTCATAGTAAAAGTTTATTAGCAAAAAGAGGAGTCGATTACTCAACTCCTCAGTAAGCGCACAAATGAACTATCTCATAATATCTTCGACCAACTCGTCGAAACGCTTTTCAATAAGTTCATACCAGAGGTTAGAACCCTGAAACTGCTCAGCAGGAATAAACTCCTTGTAGCGATCCAAGAAATCGGGCGTGTATAGCTCCTCGCTATGCCAGCGATTGATAATGCGCTCCCAATCCCACTTGTCAGCAAACTTGTCGAGCATAGCATATGAGAGTTTCAGATTGCTGTTATCCGACATCTCGTGCCAATCCCACTTATCGGCAAACTGCTCAATAATCTTTGGAGTGAGTAATCCCTCGGGAGCGTAGCCCGACAATACTTTCCAATCGATATAATCCTTGAAGTTTTCAAGGATTGACGCTGTCCAGAGCATTTCGGTATTCTCTGACAAAACCTTCCAATCAATCTCACTGCAATACTTGCGGAGCAACTCCTCGTTCCACTTAAACTTGCGCGACAACTTTTTCCACGCCTCTTTGTTCAACTCTTGCGACACAATAGCATCGCCAAATGTTCTTACGATTACCATAATTCAGATTGTTTTATTTTGTTAAATAGATGTTGCTGCCTCATACACATCGTGCAAAAATCGCAGTGCTGCGCCACGATATTTTTCTAAAAGTTTTTGTTCGTCTGTCATCATTATTCTCGTTTTATGGTGCAAAGTTGAGAAATCACACTGCCACATTGTGTCAGAGTAAAAAATATCTTCATACTGACAGCCTTTGGCACTCTCAATTCTCACCTTTGCAGAAAAAGAGATGAAAATAGCAATATTAGGAAGCCGCACATTTGAAGATTATAATGCAATGTGCTCTTTTATTGAGGAGAAGTTAGCGACTATGGAGCATCCTGCCATTGAGGCTGTGGTGTCGGGAGGCGCAATAGGTGCAGATTCGCTTGCCGAGCGTTATGCACAGGAACGAGGCTTGGAGATAGCACTACAAGAGAACGATACCCGCCTGTATTAAGGGCGGGTACCGTTGTGTTTATTATTTTGTTAATGGCAAAATTACCTCTATCAGTTCTATGAGGTTTGGCAATGCCGACTCTAAATCGGTATATTTCCAGCAATACCAAGAACTATTACTTTCCCAACTACCAATATTTGATATTGCATCTTCAATTATATTTGCTGTAATAGGATCTTTGCCCTCAACACAATAAATACCATAGTATATGTTTGAATCTCTATCTATAACAATTCTAACAGGATGTCCACCGATTTGCAAATTGATTCCGACAAAAATAATCTTTCCTCTATTTCCTAATGTTATGTTGTTTTTCAAGTCCGGGAAGTGTTCTGTCAATTCAATCTTCCACTTCTCAAACATCTGATTTTCTATCTTACCTTTTAATGTTTCTAAGTGGCTTAGTACTTTGTTAATATCGTCTTGATATTGACGAATTGTACGATAATCATCATACACCTGACCTATTAAACCAAGTTTTTCCTTGATACACTCTTCTACTTTCATATTTAACTCTTTATCTATTGTTCTTAA
>JAZRBT010000073.1:0-1791 GCA_045635245.1 Candidatus Coprenecus sp. | reverse complement strand
ATTCCTCTCGCTACATAGCCAGTTTGACACATCTTACAGAGACACCGTAAGAGTCTTTGTATGCAAAATGTTGGTTGACAGATGAGTTATTATAGAAGATATATCTGTAATTTGCCATCTCCCCGTCCTCACTTTCCACTGAAGACCACCACATTCCATATTTACCCACATTCTCGAAATCGGCTGCGAAGTTATTGTAGTTTCCAGATGGAATAGCATTCCATTTGGCAGTATTGTGATGCTCGTTTTGAGGACTGTAGGGCCACAATGCCTGATCGTTCAGTTTAATGGGAGCCGACAACACATCTCCCAAATCATTCCATACATCAAAATAGTCATATTCTCCGGGAGAAACAGCATTTGCCAAATCTACCCAGTCCTCACTTGTTGGAATACTCCAACCCGGAGGACATACTCCTTGAGGGCCACCTGCCAATCCCTGACCACTCACCCCTGAAGTTGCTTCATTCCAGGAATAAAGACGACCAAAGATTCTTCCGATAGCATCTGAATTTTCATAAGCGTGTCCCACTGTATCGCGCAAAGCAGGGTTTGAGTTTGCTGTATCACCTGCATATCTCAGATTTTCCACAAACCACAACAGATTTCCATACTGCTTCACATAATATTGTTCAGAGTCGCGGGGGTCAGTTATCATCTGGTCAGTAGTTGCAAGTCCGCTAACCGAACCGCCAGAAATAGAAATCGCTATAATCTTATGATCTTTTGAAGAGTTATAATAATCGTCAGCCATAGCCATCGCCCTAATCGAATATTCACCGGGCTCATTTGGAATTGTGACTGTTATTGATCGTCCCTCGATTGTATCAGATGCAAAACCCAAATTTGTTGAAATCCAGACATATCTGGGATTTTTTGGAGTAACAATACCCGAAGCGTAACTTTTTACGACCTGACCGGTAACAACGTATGTAGGGAAATCGAATTCAACATCACCGGCCATAAATTTTTTAGTCTGTTCCTCTGTTTTCTTGCACGATGCGGCAAGTATCGCAACAGACAGGAATATTATTATAATTGATTGAATTTTTGCTTTCATCCTACAAATATGCACATTTATTTCTAAATTTGTATAGATATTAGCAGTTTCTAAAATCGTGCCACCTCATTATGAATAGATTTACACGCTTTTTTAAGATTTTTACAATTCTCTCAGTAATCATATTGACAGGCTGCAATGAGTCTGCAAACTACGTAAGACTTGAAGGTTTTGCTCAAGGAGGAACTTACTCCATTATATACGACAGCAGAGAACAGGCTGACCATCAGAGGATTCCCCAAAGCGACTCTGTCTCGGCATTGATTTCAAAAATTCTGACCGACATAGATTTTTCCCTTTCGGGATATAACAAAAGTTCAATTGTCACCAAGGTAAACAACAACGAGCCTTGTACATTGGACAAATATTTTATTGAACTTTTCACACTATGCGAACAAATCTCAAAAGAGACTGACGGATATTTCGACATTTCAGGAGCTCCGCTATACGACTTTTGGGGTTTTGGTTTTAAGAATCCTGAAGCATTGGAGAAGATAATCAATGACAGCAGAACCCCTGCCAGAATTGATTCTCTCAAATCGTTTATCGGTATGGACAAGGTGAGAATCGAGAATGGGACACTTGTCAAAGACGATCCCCGCATCAAACTGAATTTCAATGCTATTGCTCAAGGTTACACTTGCGATGTGATAGCTTCGCTGCTGGACAGTCTGAATGTGCAGAATTATCTTGTAGAAGTGGGAATGGAGATCATTTGCAAAGGGGTAAAT
>JAZRBT010000072.1:0-2196 GCA_045635245.1 Candidatus Coprenecus sp. | reverse complement strand
CGTTGGATTGCTTTTATACAGGGGAGGAATATCATCAGCAATACCTTGTCAAGAATCCTGAAGGATATTGCCATTTGTCTCCTGTTCTTATCCATTTTGCAAAGATTTATACCTTGATTATCAAAGAATTGAGAAAATATTCAGATGAGCAGAAGAAGGTTGTTTTGCCAAAATTTTTCAAGACAGGAGCAGGGGAGTATGCTCAGGGTGATCAGTTTCTGGGGGTGGTTGTTCCGAATACTCGCAAAGTGGCAAAACAGTTCAAGGAGATTCCATTTGAGGTTATTGAGTGGGTGTTGGAAAGCCAATGGCACGAAGTGCGTCTATGTGCGGTCCTTATAATTGTCGAGAGATATAAGACCTCTCCAGAAGAAGCTGTCAGGTTTTATGTTGCTCATACAAAGCATATTAATAATTGGGATTTGGTAGATTTATCTGCTCCGTATGTGCTTGGAAATTACCTTTTCGAGCAAGAAGATCAACATATTTTGTACCAGTTGGCGCACTCTGAGAATATGTGGGAACAAAGAATTGCAATTGTTTCTACTATTGCCCTTATCCGAGGAGATTCTTTTGATGACACTATGAAATTGGCGAAAATGTTTCTGTCGACCAAACACGACCTGATTCAAAAAGCTGCCGGATGGATGCTTCGCGAGGTGGGCAAACGCAATGAGCCGGTTCTAACAGACTTTCTGACTGAGAACAAAGATAAAATGCCACGAACAATGCTTCGCTATGCCATCGAGAAATTCCCTGCTGAAAAGAGGCGGGAGTTTATGAGGTAAGGGAAGATAGAGAACACCTTCACGAATAAGGTTTTAAACGTGGCGGTGAGCAGTATTTCGGTGTTTTATGTTGCGTAATTTACGGCGTGTGTCGTTATTGTTTTAGGGTTTTGTTTTTGTGTTTCCAGCGGAAGAAGGTTATTGTTGCAGTAGTCAAAACGCAGAGCATCAGGATGTAGGATGTCTGTTCGTTGATTTTGAAGCCTTCAGGTGCGATTAGTATGTAGGTGAAGGTGACGCAGGTCATCAGCAGGGCAGGAATGAGTGTTATCCAGTAATTCTTTTTGTTTAGTGTGAGATATACTGTGATAGCCCAAAGGGTGAAGACTGAGAGGGTCTGGTTACTCCAGGCGAAATATCTCCAGATGATTTTGAATCCGTCTGCGTTTGTAAGGCTGAAAATCAGTACGCCCATTGTTGCCATAAATAAAGGTATGGTAATGATGAGTCTTTTCCTGATGGTTTTTTGGTCCATTTTTATTGTCTCTGCGATTATCAGACGAGCTGATCGGAGTGCAGTGTCTCCGCTGGTGATGGGGGCTGCTACGATTCCGAGCATTGCTACGATTGCACCGATTCCGCCTAACCACTCTTTTGAGATTCTGGTGGCTATGGCTGCACCGCTGAATGGTGTGCCTGTGGTGGGGTCAGTTGTGCCGTATTCGCTGTAGAACCAGGTGGCTGCCGCTGCCCAAATCAGTGCAACAATTCCTTCAGTGACCATTGCTCCGTAGAATACGGGGCGGGCGTATTTTTCATTTTTCATACATCTTGCCATCATTGGGGATTGTGTGGCGTGGAAGCCGCTGATGGCACCGCAAGCGATGGAAATGAACATCATCGGGAATATCGGGCTGCTGTCATATTTTGTCCCTAATCCATTCCAAATCTCTGGCAGTGAGGGCCATTTGGTAAATAGGATTAATAGTATTCCAAATGCCATAAAGAGGAGTGCTATTGCAAATATAGGGTATATTCTGCCGATGATTTTGTCGATGGGGAGAAGGGTTGCAAGGATGTAGTACAGGAATATGACTCCAATCCAGAAGAATGCGTCCAATGATTTTGGGGACATTGCAGCGAGCAGTTCTGCAGGGCCCGAAACGAATACCGCACCAACGAGTATCATCAGGATTATGATGAAAAGTATCATCAATTTTTTTGTGTTTTCACCAAGATATTTGCCGATGATTTCGGGGAGATTTGCTCCGTTGTGTCTGAGGGAGAGTGCTCCGGAGAAGAAGTCGTGGACTGCTCCGGCGAAAATTGTTCCAAATACGATCCAAAGGTACGATGCAGTACCGAATTGAGCTCCCATTATTGCTCCGAAAATTGGTCCAAGACCTGCGATGTTAAGGAATTGGATCATAAATAATTTCCAGGTGGGCATTGGAATGTAATCTACTCC
>JAZRBT010000071.1:0-3344 GCA_045635245.1 Candidatus Coprenecus sp. | reverse complement strand
ATCCTTGATGAAGCCACATCCAATGTTGACTCAAGGACAGAAATGGAGATACAGGATGCTATGAATAAGCTGAGAAAAGATAAGACATCTTTTATCATTGCTCACAGACTCTCTACCATCAAAAATGCAGATGAAATTTGCGTTATGCACGAAGGCAGAATAGTCGAAAGGGGCAAACACGAAGAATTAATTGCTAAAAACGGTTACTACAAAAAACTGCACGATATGCAGGCTCTATAACATCTACAACCACATTCCACAATGATCAACATTGCTTTCATTCACGGTAGATTTCCGGCCGGTGGTGCAGAAAGAATAACCATTGATATCGCCCAGTATCTGCACCAGTTCGGCGATCAGTATAAAGTATTTGTATATACCTCGAGAATCAATGAGTCCAAAGAGTTGGATTCAATACGCAATTTTCTTACAATCAAAACACTTCCCAAGCAACTGCTTGAAATTCGCAGAAGCAATAAAATCAAGGAGTATGTACGCAAGGACAAAATAGATATCATTGTCCTCGTTTCAAAATCGACAAGGGGAATCAGCGAAATCAGAGAGTTGGGTTGCAAAGTAATCTATGCCAATCACGGAGAACCTTTCTGGCAACGATACGCTATCGTACACCGACGCCAGAATGGATTGATTAAGAAACTCCTCTGGAGACTATACAACCACCGCAGATTCGAGGACGGAACAAAAGCTATGAAAATGGCAATAGGCCGTACATTAAATGATTACAAATACTCGGACAAATATGTAGTTCTTTGCAAGGCTTACCAGGAAGAGATTATCTCCAAAGCCGGAATCAAAGAAGAAAACCCTCACATCTGTCATATCGAGAATTGCGAAATACCTGTTCCCTCTCCAAATCTGAACAAAGAGAAGATTATCTTGTTTTGCGGCAGATTTGAGCATTGGTCAAAAAGGATTGACCGTCTGCTAAGAATCTGGAAACAAGTTATGAATCAACTGCCGGAGTGGAAACTACAACTACTGGGAGATGGTCCCTGCTTTGAACAAATGAAAGAACTTGCACAGGAGTTATCTCTGGAAAGAGTCTTTTTCGAGGGGAAAAAATCCAATGTGGCAGAATACTACTCAAAGGCTTCAATCGTCGCACTTACCTCCCAAACCGAAGGATGGCCACTCGCCCTTACCGAAGGACGCTCCCACGGATGTATTCCCATTGCATTTGATTGTACAGCAGGAGTCAGAGAGATTATTTCAAAGCCCGGCATCAACGGATTCGTCATATCAAAATACGATGAAGAAGAGTATGCCAGGACAATCCTTAAAATAGCCTCATTGAGTCCCGAAGAAGAACTGCACATCAGACAACAGGCAATCGAGACGAGTCTTCAATTCTCCCCCGATAAGATATATCCCAGGTGGAAAGAACTCTTTGAAATTCTTGCAGAAAAATAAAAAAGAGAGTGACATCAGATCACTCTCTTTCCGGTTAAAATATAGATGTAATTAAGTTAAAGGTTTCTTCCGATTTTCACATCTTTGATTCTCTCTCCGATAGAGACAGTTTTTGCAACAGGTTGGTCTTGCAACATCAACAATGAAGATTGACCGGGCACACCTACAGGAGCCAATTCTGAAATATCTGCAGCTCCGTCTTTTGTAGGCTGAACAAGGATTCTTGTCAAAGGACCATTGAAGCCATAGTAGTCAGCAGCAAATGCCAGAATAGTACAATCAGACCAGTTTGCATAGAACTGTGAAATGGTTTTATTGTATTGCGCAGATCCTGAACCCAAAATTGCGTTGATTGTAGCATCATAAGGGAAAAGGGTCTCATCGGTGAAATCACCTGCTGCCAATGCTACAGCCCATATATCTGCAAACTCATTGGGAACACTCTTGATTTGGAAAATCACTTTTCCCTGAGCAGAAGAATATGTCACAGGATCATACTCATATAGTTCGTCGCCATCAAAATAACGGTAATCGATAGTAAGATCTGCATCTGAAATATCTTCCAATGCTGTAGAGAATGGTTCTTTATACATATTTCCCAAGTAGTTACCTTGTTCATCCATTGCAAATGCATACAAATAATAATCTGTATCGAGGTTCAAATCCCACCAATATTCTGCAACAGGACCGGTAACGGTCACACCGGCAACCACTTGTTCCAATGTCATTCCCATCTCAGAAGCATAATTTGCACACTCGTTCTGAACTTCCACCATCATTGGAATATCGCCTGGATATCCTTCACGAGGAGTTACAGCATACCAGTAACGAACTGAGTTATCAGAAGGGATAATTGAGATAAATACCGATGTTCCTCTGATTTCACTGACTTCCATATCGAAAGTACAGTCTGCAGGGTCGCCAGGTTCTAGTGTGGTAAACTCCATAACCTCAGGCTCTGAAGCAGGAAGTCCTTCCTCATCTATTGCAATTGCATAAAAACACATTGTTGTATTTGCAGGAAGTCCGTAAACGGTATCTCTGTCGTGTCCTTTTGAAAGCATTGCACCCAGGATTTGCTCCATTGTAAAATCGGGATAATGAGCTTGAAGATACTGCAGATACTCATTTACAATCACACCTACTTCTCCATTGACGCTCTCAAAGTCTTCAAGAGTACAAACATCGTAGTAGTATCCTACATTGTCATCACTTGGAGTAACGTCCAAAATAGCACTTGTAGAGGTTATTTCAAGGCATTGCAACTCAAAAGTAACTTCAACTGGAGGCTCGGGTTCTTCATTATTGATTACATTTACCAAAACTGCCATTGAAATCTCTTTAGCCTCTTCATTGCTGTTGGTGTAGGAAATCACCACATCACCTTCCTGATCAAAAGACTCTTCCTCCTGAGCAGGAGCAGTAACTGACAATTGTTCTGAAATAATCTCTGCTGTCCAACCCATAGGAGCAGAAACTTCTACATTTGAAACAGCCGAAAGGTTTTCCAAATTCCAGGTTTGGTTTTCACCCATCTCGAACTTGGCTGTATCCAATGCATTTACGATTGAAAGTTCCAACGCAGGTTCCTGAGTTTCATTTTCTTTTGATTTGGTACAAGAAAACATTGCCAAAGAGGCAACAGATATGATTGTAATAAATTTTAAAATTCTTTTCATCGTGGTCTTATTTAAATTGATATTATTAGAAAGCTAAAATTGCTCTAACACGGAATTCAGTATTTTTATTATACCAAGCTGTAAAACCAGGTTTAAAGTTAGCATTGTCAAAACATACGTAATATGCTCTTACTGTTGTGGCAAATGAGTCCACTTGCTCTGTTGACGACCAGTATTCAGAATCTCTGGTGTACATTTGCTCAGCCAAATCACCAAGAGATTCAAATGAATTTT
>JAZRBT010000070.1:0-11561 GCA_045635245.1 Candidatus Coprenecus sp. | reverse complement strand
CCACTCCTTTTGTTGTCGGAGAAGCAGTCAAAATTATGGACGGACCTTTCAATGGTTTTGACGGTACCATCGAAGAGATTCTTCAAGATAAGAAGAAACTCAAAGTTATGGTTAAGATTTTTGGTAGAAAAACTCTACTCGTGTTAAATTTTGTTCAAGTAGTTAAAGAATAAATCAATTAATCAATTATGGCTAAAGAAATTGCCGCATTTATTAAGTTGCAGATTAAAGGCGGAGCCGCAAATCCTTCTCCTCCAGTAGGACCTGCATTGGGTTCTAAAGGTGTGAACATTATGGATTTCTGCAAACAATTCAATGCACGCACCCAGGACAAAGCTGGAAAAGTATTGCCTGTAATCATTACAGTTTACAGCGATAAATCTTTCACTTTTGTTGTTAAACAACCACCTGTGGCTGTTCAAATTAGAGAAGCCGCTAAAGTAGCTAAAGGATCTGCTGAACCTAACCGTTCAAAAGTTGGATCTATCACTTGGGAACAAGTTGAAGCTATTGCTAAAGACAAAATGCCTGATATGAATGCATTTACCTTGAAATCAGCTATGAGCATGGTTGCAGGTACCGCAAGAAGTATGGGTATTGCTGTTACAGGTACATTTCCAGAAGACATAAAATAATCACACGCTATGAGTAAATTGACAAAAAACCAAAAAATAGCTGTAGAGAAAGTTGATTCAACTAAACAGTACAGACTACTAGAAGCATGCAGATTGGTGAAAGAAGTGACTTATACTAAATTTGATGCATCTGTAGACTTGGCAGTTCGTTTAGGTGTTGACCCTCGTAAAGCTAATCAAATGGTACGTGGCGTTGTGACACTTCCTCACGGAACTGGTAAAGTAACACGCGTACTTGTATTGTGTACTCCCGACAAAGAGAATGAAGCTCGCGAAGCAGGTGCTGACCACGTAGGTCTTGATGAATACATCGAAAAAATCAAAGGTGGATGGACAGACGTTGACGTTATCATCTGTACCCCTTCAGTAATGGCTAAAATTGGTCCCATCGGTCGTATCCTAGGTCCTAGAGGTTTGATGCCAAACCCTAAAACCGGTACAGTAACTATGGAGATTGGTAAAGCTGTTAAAGAAGTTAAAGCTGGTAAGATTGACTTCAAAGTTGACAAAACCGGTATTGTTCACGCTTCAATCGGTAAAGTATCATTCGATGCAGAGAAACTAGCTGAAAACGCTCAGGAACTTCTCAATACTATTATGAAACTAAAACCTCAGGCTCTTAAAGGTACTTATGTAAAAAGCATCTATGTATCATCTACAATGAGCCCTGGTATTTGTATAGACTCTAAAACCTTCAGTGCTGCTGAATAAATTTAAAGATTATGAGAAAAGAGGAAAAAGCACAGATTATAGATCAAGTAGCAGCTCAGTTGGAAGAGACTCCCAACTTTTATGTAACAGATATCGCAGGTCTTAACGCTGAGAAGACTTCAGAACTACGTCGCGCTTGTTTTGAAAAAGAAATCAAGTTGTTGGTAGTAAAGAACACTCTATTCGTTAAAGCACTTGAAAAACTTGGAAAACAAGAAGTTGCTGCACCTGTTATCAACATAATGGAAGGTCCCTCTGCTATTATGTTTACTACTACCCCTAATGCTCCTGCAAAACTTATCAAAGAGTACGGAGACAAATTAGGTAAACCGGTATTAAAAGGAGCTTATGTTCAAGATTGTACCTACATTGGTGCTGAAAACCTTGAAACTCTTGTTAATATCAAATCACGCGAAGAACTTATCGGTGATATCATTGGTCTATTGCAATCTCCTGCTAGAAACGTTATCTCTGCTCTACAAGCATCAGGTGGCGGAAAGATCGCAGGCCTTGTTAAGACCCTATCAGAAAAAGAATAATAATAAACAAAAACAATTTAATATCATAAAATCATGGCAGATATCAAACAATTTGCAGAACAATTGGTTAATCTTACTGTAAAAGAAGTTCAAGAACTAGCAACCATCCTTAAAGAAGAATACGGTATTGAACCCGCAGCAGCAGCAGCAGTTGCAGTAGCAGCTCCTGTAGCAGCTGAAGCAGCAGCAGCTGAACAAACTCAATTCGATGTTATCCTAGTTTCTGCAGGTGCAGCAAAACTTGGTGTTGTTAAAGCTGTTAAAGAAATCACCGGTCTTGGTCTTAAAGAAGCTAAAGATCTAGTTGACAAAACTCCTGCTCCTATCAAAGAAAAAGTATCTAAAGCAGAAGCTGAACAAGTAAAAGCACAACTAGAAGAAGCAGGCGCTGAAGTTGAAGTTAAATAAACATACTCATCCCGCTTAGGGAAAAAATTTCAGGTTTAGAGTCGAAAACGGCTCTAAACCTTTTTGTCGTTTTTTTAAGTTTGTCTTCAACTAAACCAAATACAATGGCTCAAAAACCTAATAATCAGCGTATTTCATTTGCTTCATCTAAAACACTTCTCGATTATCCCGATTTTCTTGAAGTACAGTTGAAATCATTCCGTGATTTCTTCCAAATCGATACTACTGCTGAAAATCGTCGTAATGAGGGACTATACAAAGTCTTCCAGGAGATTTTCCCTATTACCGATACTCGAAACAATTTCGTACTCGAATTTGTCGATTACTTTATTGACCCACCCAGATATTCTGTTGACCAATGTTTGGATATCGGGTTGACTTATAGTGTTCCGTTAAAAGCAAAACTAAAATTATATTGCACTGATCCCGAACACGAGGACTTCGATACATCTATCCAAGATGTTTATTTGGGAACAATCCCTTATATGACTCCTCGCGGAACATTCGTTATCAATGGCTCGGAAAGAATCGTGGTATCACAATTGCACAGATCACCAGGTGTATTCTTCGGACAGAGCCTACACGCCAATGGAACTAAACTTTACTCTGCAAGAATTATCCCTTTCAAAGGTTCTTGGATTGAGTTCGCAACTGACATCAACAATGTGATGTATGCTTACATCGATCGTAAGAAAAAACTTCCTGTAACTACCCTGCTTAGAGCTATCGGTTACGAAGGTGACAAGGAGATTCTGGATATTTTCGGTCTTGCAAGAGAAGTTAAGGCTACAAAGGCTGAATTAGAGAAAAATATTGGAGCTAAATTAGCAGCACGCGTGCTTAAGACATGGAATGAAGATTTCGTGGATTTTGACACAGGTGAGGTTGTTTACATTGAGAGAAATGAAATCGTAGTTGATCGTGAGACTATCCTTGATGAAGCAAGCATCAACGCGATCCTTGACGCAGGTGTCAGCACAATCCTTCTTCACAAAGAAGATGTTGACCTAAGCGACTATGCTATCATTTTCAATACCTTGCAGAAAGACGTCTGCAACTCCGAAAAAGAAGCCGTATTTTATACCTATAGACAATTAAGAAACTCAGAACCACCTGACGAAGCTACCGCAAGAGATGTTATTGACAAACTCTTCTTCTCAGACAAGAGATATGACCTTGGAGAAGTTGGTCGCTATCGTCTCAATCATAAATTGAATCTCAATACTCCTAATGATGTAAGAGTTCTTACAAAACAGGATATCATTGAGATTATCAAATATCTCATTCTTCTTATCAACTCAAAGGCGACTATCGATGATATCGACCACTTGAGCAACAGACGTATCAGAACCGTAGGAGAACAATTGGCTAACCAATTCAGTGTTGGTCTTACCCGTATGGCTCGTACCATCAGAGAGAGAATGAACGTTCGTGACAATGAAGTATTCGTTCCTACCGATTTGATTAACGCGAAGACCCTTTCTTCAGTTATCAACTCATTCTTCGGAACCAGCCAGTTGTCACAATTTATGGATCAGACTAACCCATTGTCTGAAATGACCCATAAACGTCGTTTGTCTGCACTTGGACCCGGAGGTCTTTCAAGAGAGAGAGCTGGTTTCGAGGTGCGCGACGTACACTATACACACTATGGCCGTCTATGTCCTATCGAAACACCTGAGGGACCTAACATCGGTCTTATTTCTTCACTTTGTATCTACGCTAAGATCAATGACCTTGGTTTCATTGAAACTCCTTACCGTAAAGTAGAAGACGGCAAAGTAAACTTGACCTCTGACGGTTATGTTTATATGAGTGCTGAAGAGGAAGAAGACAAGATGGTAGCTCAAGCTAATGTTTCATTGGCAGAAGATGGTAACATTCTTGATGAAAGAATCAAGTGTCGTTATGAAGCTGACTATCCTGTAGTGTCTAAAGATCAGGTTCACTATATGGACGTTGCTCCTAACCAGATTGCATCAATCGCAGCATCTTTGATTCCTTTCCTTGAGCACGACGACGCGAACCGTGCATTGATGGGATCGAACATGATGCGTCAGGCAGTTCCTATCATCAAACCTGAAGCTCCTATCGTAGGTACAGGTCTTGAGAAAGCGGTTGTTCGCGACTCACGTACCCAGGTAGTTGCTGAAAGAAGCGGTGAAGTTGTTTATGTTGATGCAAGAGAAATCCACATCAAATACGATTTAACAGAAGCTGAGAGATTTGTAACCTTTGCTCCTGAAGTAACCGTTTACACCTTACCTTTATATAGAAAGACTAACCAAAGTACCTCTATCCACCTTAAACCTATCGTTAAGAAAGGTGACAAAGTGGAAGCCGGACAAGTCTTGACAGAAGGTTATGGTACACAAGGTGGAGAATTGGCACTTGGTAGAAACCTTAAAGTTGCATTCATGCCTTGGAAAGGATACAACTTCGAGGATGCTATCGTTCTTTCTGAAAGAATCCTTAGAGAAGATATCTTCACTTCTATCCACGTTGACGAATACATTATGGAAGTTCGTGATACCAAACGTGGTATGGAAGAACTTACATCTGATATTCCTAACGTAAGCGAAGAGGCTACCAAAGATCTTGACGAAAACGGTATCATCAGAGTTGGTGCCAACATCGAGCCAGGTGATATCCTTATCGGTAAGATTACCCCTAAAGGAGAGAGCGATCCTTCACCAGAAGAAAAACTTCTTCGTGCTATCTTCGGTGAAAAAGCTGGTGACGTTAAAGATGCTTCACTTAAAGCTTCTCCTTCACTTTCAGGTACTATCATCGGTAAACGCCTGTTCTCTCGCGTAGCTAAAGAAGGTACAAAGAGAAACAAAAATCTACCTAAGGAAGAACTTCTAAGAGCTGAAGAGGATTTCAACAGAAAATCTTCGCAACTTCGTGAGAAGTTCCTTGACAAACTTATGGTATTGATGGATGGTCACAAAGCGAACAAAATCGAAGATTTGTACGACAACGAAATTGTACCTAAAGGAACAACTGTCAACAGAGTAATGCTCAACAACATCAAGTACGAAGATGTTAATCCTTCTAAATGGACTGATGACAAAACAGCCAACAGCCAGATTAAGAAGCTTATCAACAACTACTTGATCACATTTAAAGAACTTGATGCAGAACTCAAACGTATCAAATATAATCTAACCATCGGTGATGAACTTCCTTCAGGCATTATGCAACTTGCTAAAGTTTATGTTGCCAAGAAGAGAAAAATCAGAGTGGGAGACAAGATGGCGGGTCGCCACGGTAACAAAGGTATCGTAGCAAAAGTCGTTAGAGACGAAGATATGCCATTCTTGGATGACGGTTCAATCGTGGATATCGTTCTTAACCCTCTTGGTGTGCCTTCACGTATGAACCTTGGTCAGATTTATGAAACAGTTCTTGGATGGGCAGGTAAAGAATTGGGATTGAAATTCAGCACCCCTATCTTCGACGGAGCATCTCTTGACAAGATTTGCGAATACACTGATAAAGCCGGTATCCCAAGATATGGTAAGACATACCTAAGAGATGGTGGTACAGGTGAACAATTTGACCAGCCTGCAACTGTCGGAGTTATCTATATGATCAAACTTGGCCACATGGTTGACGATAAGATGCACGCCCGTTCAATTGGACCTTACTCACTTATCACCCAACAACCTCTTGGAGGTAAGGCTCAGTTCGGTGGTCAGAGATTCGGGGAAATGGAGGTTTGGGCTCTTGAAGCATTCGGAGCATCAAATATCCTTCAAGAAATCCTGACAATCAAATCTGACGACGTTACCGGACGTTCAAGAGCATACGAGGCTATCGTAAAAGGTGACCCTATGCCAACTGCAGGTATTCCTGAATCACTCAATGTGCTTCTCCACGAACTACGCGGACTCGGCTTGAGTATTAAATTAGATTAGTATTTGTATTTGATAATTTGAAGAATCAATTATGGCTTTCAAAAAAGATAATAAAATCAAAAACAATTTCGGAAAAATCTCTATTGGATTAGCCTCTCCTGAAGAAATCTTGGAGAGGTCATCCGGAGAGGTTCTAAAACCTGAAACTGTCAATTACCGTACATACAAGCCTGAGCGTGATGGTCTTTTCTGCGAAAGAATATTCGGTCCCTCAAAAGATTACGAATGTCATTGCGGCAAATACAAAAGAATCCGCTATCGTGGTATCATCTGCGACCGTTGTGGTGTAGAAGTTACTGAGAAGAAAGTACGTAGAGAAAGAATGGGACACATCGCATTGACTGTTCCCGTTGCACACATCTGGTACTTCCGCTCGACTCCTAACAAAATCGGTAGCTTGCTAGGTATCCCTTCCAAGAAATTGGAATCAGTTATATATTACGAAAGATATGTGGTTATCCAACCCGGTATCGCTGCAGAATTTGGTGTTAAGAAATTAGACCTTCTTTCTGAAGATGAATATCTTGATATTATGGATAAACTTCCTGAATTGAAAAAGGAAGATCCTGAATATGAACAAAAGAAATTCATCGCCGGTATGGGTGCTGAAGCGATTTACACCCTATTGGTTAATATCGACTTGGATGAACTTTCATACGAACTTCGTCACAGAACTGAGAAAGAGTCATCACAACAAAGAAAAGCTGATGCTCTCAAACGTCTGAATGTTATCGAAGCATTCCGTGAGTCAAAAGAAGTAAACAGACCTGAGTGGATGATTATGAAGGTTATCCCTGTCATTCCACCCGATCTAAGACCTTTGGTTCCACTAGATGGTGGTCGTTTTGCAACTTCTGACTTGAATGACCTATATAGAAGAGTTATTATCAGAAATAACCGTCTTAAGAGACTTATCGAGATCAAAGCTCCTGAAGTTATTCTTAGAAATGAGAAACGTATGCTTCAAGAGGCTGTTGACTCTCTATTCGACAACTCACGCAAGTCCAATGCAGTTAAGACCGATGCCAACAGAACTTTGAAATCACTTTCAGACAGTTTGAAAGGTAAACAAGGTCGTTTCCGTCAAAACTTGCTCGGTAAACGTGTCGACTACTCTGCACGTTCAGTAATTGTCGTAGGTCCCGAACTTAAGATGCACGAGTGCGGTTTGCCTAAATTTATGGCTGCTGAACTTTACAAACCTTTCATTATCAGAAAATTGATTGAAAGAGGTATTGTTAAGACTGTTCGCTCTGCTAAGAAAATCGTAGATAAGAAAGAGCCCGTAATCTGGGATATCCTTGAAAATGTAATGAAAGGACACCCTGTATTGCTTAACCGTGCTCCTACCCTACACCGTTTGGGTATTCAGGCATTCCAGCCTAAACTTATCGAAGGTAAGGCAATCCAACTTCACCCTCTATCTTGTACAGCGTTCAACGCCGACTTCGACGGTGACCAAATGGCGGTACACTTGCCACTTGGAAACGCAGCTATCCTTGAGGCACAACTCCTAATGCTTGGTTCACACAACATTTTGAACCCTGCAAACGGTGCTCCTATCACTGTCCCATCGCAGGACATGGTCCTTGGTCTTTACTATATTACCAAGAACAGAGCAGGTGTCAAAGGTGAAGGTATGACATTCTATGGTCCTGAAGAGGTTATCATTGCATACAACGAAGGAAGAGTAGCTCTTCACGCGAAGATCTCAGTAAGACTTCCCAAGGATATGAATGATCCTTCAAAAGGATACAGACTATACGAAAACACAACTGTAGGACGTGTACTATTCAATCAAGTAGTTCCTGCAGAAGTTGGATACATCAACGAATTGCTAACCAAGAAATCACTTCGTGACATCATCGGTAAAGTGGTTAAAGTAGCAGGAGTAGCCCGCACTGCCCAATTCCTTGACGATATCAAAGCTATCGGATACAATATGGCGTTCAAAGGAGGTCTGTCATTCAACTTGGCTGACGTGATTATCCCTGAACAAAAAGCAGAATTGGTAGAAGCTGGTTACAAAGAGGTTGAAAATATCCAACAAAGTTACAACTTCGGTCTTATCACAAACAACGAAAGATACAACCAGATTATCGACATCTGGACCACAACCAACTCTCGTTTGACCAATATGGTGACCAAAAACATCGAGCAAGACCAACAAGGTTTCAACCCTATCTATATGATGCTTGACTCAGGTGCCCGTGGTTCAAAAGAGCAGATCCGTCAGTTGTGCGGTATGCGTGGTTTGATGGCTAAACCTCAAAAATCAGGTTCAACCGGAGCTGAGATTATCGAGAACCCTATTCTTTCTAACTTTAAAGAAGGTCTTTCAGTTCTTGAGTACTTTATCTCAACCCACGGTGCCCGTAAAGGTCTTGCCGATACCGCGCTTAAAACAGCGGACGCCGGTTACTTGACCCGTCGTCTTGTGGACGTATCTCACGATGTGATTATCAACGAAGAAGACTGTAAGACACTTAGAGGTATCGTTGCTACAGCTATCAAGAACAAAGATGAAATCGTAGAATCACTTTACGACAGAATCCTTGGTAGAACATCTGTTCACGATATTTACAACCCTCTTACAGGAGAACTTATCCTTTCAGCAAATGAAGAGATTACAGAAGATATCGCTGCCAAGATTTCAGCATTGCCTATCGAGCAAGTGGAAATCCGTTCAGTTCTTACCTGTGAATCTAAGAAAGGTGTTTGTGCAAAATGTTACGGACGTAACCTTGCAACAGGCCGAATGGTTGAGAAAGGTGAAGTTGTCGGTGTTATCGCAGCACAGTCTATCGGTGAGCCAGGTACTCAGTTGACACTTCGTACATTCCACGTCGGTGGTACCGCATCAAGCATTGCATCAGAATCAGAAATCGTTGCAAGATATGATGGACGTCTTGAATTTGAAGAACTTAGAACTGTTGTAAAACAGGAAGAGGACGGAGAATTCGATATCGTTATCGGTCGTACAGCAGAAATGCGCATCGTGGATGTCAACACCGGTATCACACTATCGCAACACAATATCCCTTATGGTGCGAAATTGTACCAAAAGAATGGTGCTACCATTTCCAAAGGAGATAAAGTCTGCGAATGGGATGCTTATAACGCAGTAACCATCACTGAGTTGGCAGGTACCGTAGCATACGACAGCCTTGTTGAAGGTGTTACATATAGAGAAGAGGCTACTGACGAATTCTCTCTACACAGAGAAAAAGTCGTTATCGAATCTCGTGACAAATCTAAGAACCCTACCATCCGCATTATGCAAGGTGACATCGAGGTTAAACAATACAACCTACCTGTAGGTGCTCACATTATGGTAGATAACGGTCAGGAAGTTAAAGCCGGTGAAGTACTTGTTAAGATTCCTCGTGCTATCGGTAAATCTGGTGACATCACCGGAGGTCTTCCTCGTGTAACCGAGCTATTCGAAGCGCGTAACCCTTCTAACCCTGCTATCGTAGCAGAAATTAACGGTGAAGTTCAGATGGGTAAAATCAAACGTGGTAACAGAGAAATTATCATCAGATCTAAGAACAATGATGAAAAACGCTACCTCGTTCCCCTATCAAAACAGATCCTTGTACAAGAGAACGACTATATCAGAGCAGGTATGCCTCTATCAGACGGAGCAATTTCTCCTTCAGACATCCTCTCTATCCAAGGTCCTATCAAAGTTCAGGAGTACATCGTTAATGAAATTCAAGAGGTGTACCGTATGCAAGGTGTGAAAATCAACGACAAACACTTCGAAATCATCGTAAGACAAATGATGAGAAAAGTGGAAATCGTAGATCCGGGTGATACAAAATTCCTACCTGAACAGCTTGTTGACAAATGGGAATTCCACGAAGAGAACGACTCAATGTTCGGTAAGAAAGTGGTTCTTGACGCAGGAGACTCTACAGAACTAAGACCTGGTCAAATTGTTACAGCAAGACGTCTGAGAGATGAAAACTCAGTGCTAAGACGCCAGGATTTGAAACTTGTTGAAGCAAGAGACGCTGTCCCTGCTACTTCAAACCAGATCCTACAAGGTATCACACGTGCTGCATTGAGAACAAACAGCTTTATGTCAGCTGCATCATTCCAGGAAACAACCAAAGTGCTAAGTGAAGCTGCTATCCGCGGTAAATCTGACACATTGGAAGGTCTTAAAGAGAATGTCATCTGCGGTCACTTGATCCCTGCCGGAACAGGTCAAAGAGACTTTGACAGAGTAATCGTAGCTTCAATGGATGAATTCAACAAAATGTCTGCTCCTATCAGACGTAAAGAAGAATAATTCCATAATGAATAAATAATCGGAAGGGCAGCCAAAAGGTTGCCCTTTTTTATAGCATTAAAGTCAAATTTGACTATATTTGTCGTAGATGACAAATATGTTATCATAAAACATAATTCGAAATGGCTATTATCAAGAAACTCAATGGTATAACCCCAAAAATCGGCAAAAACTGCTTTATCGCAGAGAATGCCGCAATAATCGGAGATGTCGAAATCGGAGATGACTGCAGCATCTGGTATGGCGCGGTACTTCGCGGAGACGTCAACCCCATCAGAATCGGAAACAGAGTAAACATCCAGGACGGAGCAGTTTTGCATACCCTTCACAAGAAATCTGTGGTGGAAGTGGGTGATGATGTATCTGTAGGACACAACGCCATTATCCACGGAGCATCGGTGGGAAATAATGTCCTTGTAGGTATGGGAGCTATCCTTATGGACGGAGCAAACATTCCTGATGGAACAATCATCGCTGCAGGAGCAGTAGTTTTGAGCAATGCCCAACTCGAAAGCGGTGTCTATGCGGGAATCCCTGCAAAACAAGTAAAAGAAGGCTCTGAGGCAATAACAGCCGCAGCACATAAAAATGCACAAGGCTATATGATGTACAAGGAGTGGTTCTTGAGCGAAGAAGAATAAAATGACAATTAACTAACATCTAAGAATAGTATTATGAAAAAAATTCTATTGATTTTATCAGCTGCAGCAATGATGGCAGCTGCTTGTACTACACAGAAAACCTACACCATCGAAGGTTACATTGAAGGTGATTCAATGGACCTGCTTAATGGTATCGCAATCCTCACTAGCAGAGATAGCGAAAATCCTACAAAAGACACTGTCAGAGTGATCGAAAACAAATTCAAATTTGAAGGTACAATCCAAACACCGGCTTACCACTATATCAGCATAACCGGCATCCCAGGAGTTCTGCCTATTTTCCTTGAAAACACAGACTACGTGATAAAAGGACATCAGGACTCTCTACCTAAAGCTAAAATTGAAGGTGGTGAGAGCCAACAGCTTATCAAAGAATACAACAA
>JAZRBT010000069.1:0-2969 GCA_045635245.1 Candidatus Coprenecus sp. | reverse complement strand
ACATTTTGTCAATGGTAGAAGAGATGAAATGTATCCAAAACAATTTCCCGGAAATCCCTTTGGCAGATATATTGCTATGGAGCACTCTGAATGGTGCCGAAGCCCTTTCACAACAAGAGAGACTCGGAAGCCTTACCCCCGGCAAAAAGCCAGGAATAGTTTTAATTGACAACATCGACTTTGACAATATGAGACTTACTGAACAAAGTCGCTCAAAACGAATTATTTAATATGACAATACTTTTTAACCAAATAGTTTTTGGCCCCATAAAAAGCCGCAGATTGGGAAACTCTCTCGGCATAAACCTGATGCCATTAAATGGCAAATTCTGCAGTTTTGACTGTATTTACTGCGAATGTGGTTGGAACAAAGATGGCAAAAACGACCAGAAATTGCCCACCAAAGAGGAAGTTTTCACCGAGATGGAAACTAGATTCAACGAGTTGCAAAATGAGGGAATCGTAATCGACACCATCACTTTTTCAGGAAATGGAGAGCCGACCACCCATCCCGATTTTCCTGCAATCATTGACAAGACCATAGAACTCCGCGACAGATTCTTCCCAAAAGCGGCTGTTTCAGTTCTCACCAATGCCTCAAAAATAGGCAATGATAAAGTCAGAGCTGCCTTGATGAAGGTAACAAATCCCATATTGAAAATCGACAGCGGAGTGGAAGAGTATATCCGCATTATCGATAATCCCCAAGGCAATTACTCTTTGGCAGAGACCATCAGCCAGATCAGAAAATTTGAAGGAAATTTCATTCTTCAGACAATGTTTCTGAAAGGAACCGTTGATGGAAAACATATAGACACCACTGATCCTGAGATAGTTTCACATTGGATTAAAATCGCACTCGATCTTAAACCAAGAGAGATTATGATGTACACCATAGACAGAGAAACTCCTGCCCAGGGACTCTCAAAGGTGACTGTTCAGGAGATGGAAAAGATAGCAGAACCCCTTATCCAAGCTGGGCTTAAAGTTCAAATCAGAGGCTAATGAGAATAGTTATCCAAAGAGTTCTGGACTCCTCTGTCACCATAGATGGTAAAATCCACGCCGCAATAGGAAAAGGTATGACCATCCTTGTAGGAATTGAAGAGAGTGATACCGAAGAAGATATCGACTGGCTATGCAAGAAAATAGTGATGATGAGGATATTTGATGATGAAAATGGAGTAATGAATCATTCCATCATCGATGACGGCGGAGATATTTTGGTTATTAGTCAGTTTACACTTTTCGCATCGACAAAAAAGGGTAACAGACCATCATACATCAGGGCTGCGAAACCCGAAATTTCCATTCCGCTATATGAGAAATTTATTAACAAATTAGAATTTTATTTGGGTAAAAGTATAAAAAAAGGTATTTTTGGTGCAGATATGAAAGTATCGATCAATAATAACGGACCTGTAACTATAATTGTGGATTCCAAAAATAAAGAATAATATATGGAGAGCGCTCAAAGGTATATTGAAAATATCCAGAAAAATTTAGATCACTGGCTTACACCCGAAGTTTTTAAAGATTGTCTTGGTTTTATCGATTTGACATCACTTAAACCAAATGACACAGAGGCAAGCATCATTAAAATGGTTAATAAAGTAAACAATTTTAATGAGAAATTCCCAGAATTCTCTACCCCCGCTTCGATTTGTGTATTTCCTAATTTCAGCAAGACTGTTAAGGAAAACCTTACAGCTCCCGGCGTTAACATCACCGTAGTTTCAGGATGCTTCCCTGCTTCGCAAAGCTATCTTGAAGTAAAACTTCTTGAAAGCAAAATGGCAGTGGAAAATGGCGCTAACGAAGTGGATATCGTATTGGCTCTCAACAGATTTCTGGCTGGTGACTACGATGAATGCAAAAGAGAGATCGCTGAAATCAAGAACATTATCGGAGATGCTCATCTTAAAGTGATTTTGGAGACAGGCGTTCTTGAAAATGAAGAAAATATCCGCAAAGCATCATTCCTTGCGATGGAATCTGGTGCCGATTTCATAAAAACATCTACCGGTAAATTGGAACCATCTGCAACTCCATTTGCAGCAGTAGTAATGTGCCAGTGTATCAAAGAGTTCTATGAAAAGACAGGCAAGAAAATCGGATTCAAACCTGCCGGTGGTATCTCCACAGCCAGAGATGCAGCAGTATATTATGCAATAACAGAAACAATACTTGGAAAAGAGTGGTTAAATAGAGATTTGCTTCGTTTCGGAGCAAGTCGGGTAGCAAACTCCATTTTATCGGAGATTGAGAAAAGTACAGTTTCTTACTATTAATAACAAGCTTTTAACTAAAATCTAAAAAGATGAAAAAATTACTAACACTTGTATTGGCCCTTACTTTGGGCGTATCAGCACTATTTGCTCAAGATTACAAACAAGCAATCGGTCTTAGACTTGGTTACGACCTTTCTATTACTTACAAAACATTTGTATCACAAGAAAATTTTGTAGATGTCGGTATTAATCTCGAACCTTTCAAAAAAGATTCATTCGGTGTCACAGTATATGGTTTCTATGATTGGAACTTTGACATTCCTCAAGTAGATGGTCTTTCTTGGTATGTAGGTCCCGGTGCTCAGGTTGGTCTTCATACCCACGCTTTCTATGTTGCCATCAACGGACAAATTGGTCTTGAATACAAATTCAACAATATTCCTCTAACCTTGTCGCTGGACTATGCTCCAGGTCTTGGTATTTATATGGGTAAAGAGGCTGTTGGATTTGCTTATGCAGGCGGATTCGGAGGTCTTGGTGTAAGATATACATTCTAAGAAACCCAAAACATACCTTATATAATAAATGGCGGCCCAACTGAAGTGAACCCCAAAAGTTAGACAAAAAACTTTTGGGGTTTATTTTATGCGAAAGAAACACGATCACCAAGCATTGCTCAAATACATGCAAATGCTTGAAGATGGCTATTCCATCAAGTACATTCACTCTAGGTATGGA
>JAZRBT010000068.1:0-10307 GCA_045635245.1 Candidatus Coprenecus sp. | reverse complement strand
GCAACCATATCGGGTTTGAAATTTTCTGTGGTTGCAGCAGCAACGACAGAGTGGATAAAAATTGCCGGCTGTGTAACTTTTGTCTGTTTGAGGTCGTCGGCAGAACCTGTAAACATAATTTCTTTAATGTCGAATCCGAGTATGTCGTTTCCTTTTTCAAACATCTCTTTCGCTATAGGAAAAGAGTCGTAAAGATCTTTTCCCATCCCAGTAAACTGGGCTCCTTGTCCTGGAAAAACGTAAGCTTTCATTTAAATCTTTTTATTTGTACATTTGCATTTTTAAACGCCTCCGTAGTTTAATGGATAGAATTAGAGATTCCGGTTCTCTCGGTTGGGGTTCGATTCCCCACGGAGGTGCTTATCTTCTTCCTCTGTTTCAATATTGTTAACTGACTCTTTTAACGCATTCGCTTCTTTTATCCTCTTCTGTATCATATACATTGAGACAAAATCAGAGATAGAATATGCTAATAAAATGATTCCGAAGATGATGAACAGCAGGTTTCCGCTTCTGTTAGGATAGAAGAACAAAAGGATACCCGCCAGAGTAGTCAGAGAAGGGATAATATACATTCCCCAGTGCAGCTGAACCACTTTCGCAGCCTGAATAAGTTTTGAAAGTCTGCTGATTCCGAGAAATGTCAGAACAATTCCAAATATAAACATTACCAATCCGGCAAAGAAATTTGGAAAAACGAGCAGCACAAGGCCGAACAGGCCGCTGACCGCTGCATTTATCAACAAGATGTTGCTTATATTGCCTTTCTCTTTTTCAATGAAATAATATATTAGTGAGGCAATTCCTAATGATAGGATTAACCCCCCTATAATCAAGACGATATATTGTTTTATAATCTCCGGCCAGATGATCAGGATCAATCCGACTATGAAGGCGATTATAGAGTTGTATTTTAAGTTCATATTAATCCTATTTAATTATTTTACAAATATACAAAACGATTTTCAAAAGTGGAATATAATGTTTAAATTTGTAGAAGCAATCATCAAAAAAAACCTATGAAACGTATTTTTTTTCTAATTTTTACTACCATTCTGCTCGCATCTTGTAGCAGTGCATCCAAATTAAATAGAGCAAATCAGCCATTTGCCTATGAAGTGGAGAGTGTGGGTGTCGGCTCTGATGGAACGTATGCTATCAGAATTTGGAGTTTCTCCAAGAAACCGGAAATTACAATGGTGAAACCTCAACAAAATGCCATTCACGCCACTTTGTTCAGGGGAATTCCTGCTGGAGGCGGAGCGGTGGCACAGCCGCCAATTGTTCCATCAGATAGTGGATATGATGAGAATTCTCCATTCTTCCAGGAGTTTTTTAAAACTGATTATCAGAGATTTGTGAATTCTGTGGCAAGAGGAAGTGCGCAAGTCGTGAAGTGTGGAAGAAAAGAGTATAAAATAGGCTATGTTATGTCCATTGCCAAGGATAATCTACGCAAATATCTCGAGGATCAGGGCATTATCAAATCTCTTTCAACTGGATTTTAACCTTAAAATATAAAGTTATGAATAGATCAGTATTTTGTCTGATATTAATAGCGCTGTCATCGTTTGCGCTATCAGCACAGACATTGTATCCGTTCCAGGAAAATGGTAAATGGGGGTACAAGTCTATAGATAATAGAGTGGTTATAAAACCACAATATCACAGTGCTTCTAAATTTATTGACGATCACGGAGTTGTGGCAAAAAAAATAGGTACTCAGGTACTGTATGGTGTTATTGATGCCAATGGTAATGAGACTATTCCGATAGTGTACGATTATATAGATCTGTGCAATGAGGATCACGTAGTGTTGTACTCGGGAAAAATAGAAAAAGATTTTTTTATCAGTGGTAAGTGGCAGCTTGCAAGTGTTGATGGAAATGTCGTATCACGTTCTTATGAGACTATCGGTCCTGTTGTCGGTGGTGTTGCTTGGGCAAATAGGGATAAATTGAAGGTCAAACGTCGTGTGAGGTCAATGCCGATAGTTAATAAGAAAGGTAAGGAAATAGGAAAGGATTATGTTTTTGGTATTTCCAAGACATTTATAATGAATGACCTTTTTGAGCTACACGCAGACAGAAAGCCCGATTACAGTGGTACCTGGGTGTTGATTAATACTGACGGAGAGGAGATTTCAAGCTATTACGATATGGTCGGAGAATTTGTGAATGGCCTTGCCTGGGTATATAAAAATGGAAAGTATGGCTTTATAAATAATCGAGGAGAAGTAGTTATTCCTATTCAGTACAGAAGTGTTCAGGGAGCACCTAATGCAAAGGTTACATCTCTGAGATTCAACTCTGAAACTATCGAAGTGAGATGGGTGTGCAACGAGAAAGGTGAGTTGGCGTGGATTGATGAGAATGGGGATATTGTAATAGATTTCTTCAGAACAGATGGAAAGGTTTCAATCTATACCAAGGTGAAAGAGGAAATGTGGGATTTTTAACATTTAATCTAAGTGAAACAATATGAAAAAGGTATATTTATTAGCGCTTATTTTGTGCGGAATATCATCCTCTCTTGCAGGGCAGGATGTCTCGTTGGGATTAAAAGTTGAGAACGAGCAAATTCGTCAGAAAACAGTTGAGGAAATCGACTCAATGGCTCACGCGCCTTACCGACGCAGTTCATTGTATTCCATTTTGGTGAGTCATCCCCAATTGAAAATGGATGAGGAGATTGTAAGTGCATTTATGTCTATTGAAACTCCTGAAAAATACAATAATCACGATTTGAGTGTGAAGTGTATCACCACAACCAGCAAGAGTAATAAGGTCAAAAAGGAGGTCGATGAGTTTCTTAATCGTAATGATGTTGCAAAACGTTTGGTTTCCAAGTGGTTTATGAGGGATAAGGAGTATGGTTGGAATGCTCCGTATTTGATAATGGACAGAGGTATGTATGATGTGAATGCCCTTGATATTGAAGCTGCAGCTCAGACTAAAGTCGGTTATGCCGGTTTGGGTGACAGAGGATATGAATTGATTAATAATACTTTTGTCATTGCCAATGATATTACATACGTTGACCACGAGAAGAATGCTCAAATAGCAAAAGGCGTTCTAACCGGTTTGGGTGCGGTTTTTGCAGTGGTTAGTGGACACGAGGATAATTTGATAACATCTTTGGCGACAGTGGGAGCTGTGATTTCTGACCTTGTGTCAGGATTTACTGTGAAGATTACCTCTTATTTGTATCAATTGGTGTGGAATGATGAAGTTGCGGACTATTATTATAATGAGTATTATATAGATATGCCAATGCCCGATTCGGCATCTATTGTGCAATTTTTTAATGATCCGGAAGTGGCTTCCAAGAAGGCGCGTTATGAGAATGATCATTCAACTTTCAAATTGGCATATTTGGGTAAATATAAGGCAAAGAGTGCAAAACCCGTCCTTAGAGGTTTGTATAACCCTACTGACGTGTTTAAGAAGGTTTGTGCCAGGGCTATCGATAATAATGTGGCTGCTCTGCAGAAGTCGTATGATCAGTTTAAGGTGAAAGTTCCATTGTACAGTACTGAGCCGCTAATGGCGCGTATTGGTATGAAGGAGGGTGTTTCTGCCAATTCAAAATATGAGGTGCTTATGCCTGTGTATGATGAAAAGACAGGTAAAACCGAATATAAGAGAAAAGGTGTCATCAAACCAATTCCAGGTAAGATTTGGGATAACAGATATATGGCTTCAGAGGAGGATGCAATTGGTTCGGAGTTGAACTCTACTTCATTTAAAGTGGTGAGTGGAGGAGGATTTACCGAGGGTATGCTTATCCGTGAGATTGGCAAGAAGAAGCAAAAAGTGAAAATGTAGGACAATATGTCAAAAAATGTAGCATTGGTATTGGCGAGCGGGGGCTCCCGTGGACTTGCCCACATTGGGGCAATTGAGGCTCTTGTCGAAAGGGGATACAAGATAACCTCTTTGGCCGGATGTTCAATGGGGGCGCTTGTTGCCGGTCTGTATGCTGCAGGGGGACTTGATTCCTTTGAGAACTGGATGACAGGTGTCGACAGGAAGAAAGTCTTTTCTTTGATGGATTTCACTTTGAGTTCCAAGGGGTTTGTTAAGGGAAACAAAATTATTGAGGAGTTGAAGGAGTTGGTTCCTGATGTGATGATTGAGGATCTGCCGATTCCTTATACTGCAGTGGCTACCGATATCAGACATCGTAAAGAGGTTATCTTTGACAGTGGCAGCCTGTATCAGGCAATCAGGGCGTCAATTTCCGTTCCGTCTCTGTTTACACCCCATATTATAGAAGATATGTTGCTTATCGATGGCGGAGTGGTCAATCCTGTCCCTATCGATAGGGTGAAAAGGACCTCGGGAGATATTCTCGTCGTAGTTGACCTGAATGGTCCTTTTGTTCCGGAGTCTATCGAGCCTGAATCAGAACAGCCCTCTATTTTCTCGGAGGCTTTGGACAAGATTGAAAGTTATTTTGAGAATCTCAAAGGAAGAGTTGATTCTTTTGTCGATAAGTACAAAAGTGATGCAATGCTTCTGGCTGAGGAAAAATACGAAGAACATATTCAAAGGCAGCTTCCTGAAGAGGAGGATGATATGAACCTGATAGAGATTTTGGAACACTCTTCGAGTCTGATGCTTCAGATTAATGCCGACAGAACAATTTCCCAATTTCCGCCAGATGTATTGGTGAGAATTGCCAAGAATGCCTATACCACATTGGAGTTTTACAAGTTTGAAGAGATTTGCGAACTTGGTAAAAAACTGATGAACAAGGCGCTTGATGAATATGAGGCAAAGATAGGGTAGGGTTAGGATCTGATAAAACGAATAAAAGAACTATTCTCGTCATATTTTGATGTGAATAGTTCTTTTGTTTAAGTTGGGATTGTGCTCGCACTTCGTGCTGTGCATTCCCATACTGCTTGCCGCAGGGGCCCTTAAAACCATCCAAAAGCCGTAATGCTTTGCATTTCATCTTCTTTCGCACCCACACCCTTAGCTCAAATAAATTTGGATCGGTTGTGGATATGGTTTAAGCTGGGATTGTGCTCGCACTTCGTGCTGCGCATTCCCATACTGCTTGCCGCAGGGGCCCTTAAAACCATCTAAAAGCCGTAATGCTTCGCATTTCATCTTTTTTCGCACCCGCACCCTTCGCTCAAATAAATTTGGCTCGGTTACAGATACGAAAAAAGCCGTCAGACTTGCGTCTAACGGCTTTTGGATGGTTTTGGGTGGAAGATGGGATTCGAACCCACGACCCCTAGTGCCACAAACTAGTGCTCTAACCAACTGAGCTACATCCACCATTTTTAGTGTCCCGTACAAATTGTTTGGGAGTGCAAATATAAAAACTTTTCTTATTTGTACAAAATTTATATCTTTGAAGAAAAAAATTTTTTTAACCAAATTTGCTTATGGCACAAGAAATCAAATTCTCCCTTTTGTATAGGGATATGTGGCAATCATCAGGAAAATATGTTCCTAAAGTTGCTCAATTGAAACAAATTGCTCCTGTTATTATTGAAATGGGTTGTTTCGACCGTGTAGAAACCAATGGAGGTGCTTTTGAACAAGTTAATCTTCTTTTCGGCGAGAACCCAAATAAGGCTGTTAGAGAGTGGACTGCTCCATTTAACAAGGTTGGTATTCAAACTCATATGTTGGAAAGAGGTTTGAATGCTCTTAGAATGAACCCTGTTCCAGAGGATGTTCGCGAACTTATGTACAAAGTGAAAGCAAAACAAGGTACAAATATCGCACGTTCTTTCTGCGGACTTAACGACCATAGAAATCTAAAGGGTTCGGTTATCGGAGCTAAGAAGGGTGGAATGATTTCGCAGGTAGCATTGAGTATTACATATTCTCCCGTTCACACCGTAGAGTATTATATGGGTATTGTGGACAAAGTTGTAGAGTATGGTTGTGATGAAATCTGTTTGAAAGATATGGCCGGTATCGGTCGTCCCGCTTTCTTGGGAAGATTGACCAAAGCTATCAAAGACAAATATCCTCATATCGTAGTTCAGTATCACGGTCACTCAGGTCCCGGTTTCTCAGTTGCATCTATGTTGGAAGTTGCTCGCGCAGGTGCTGAGTATATCGACGTGGCAATGGAACCTCTGTCTTGGGGTAAGATTCATCCTGACGTGATTACAATTCAGGCTATGTTGAAAGATGCAGGCTTCAAAGTGAAAGACATCAATATGGATGCTTATATGGAAGCTCGTCGTTTGACTCAAACTTTCATTGACGATTATCTTGGATATTTCATTGAGCCTACTAACTATCATTGCTCTTCATTGCTTGTCGGTTGCGGATTGCCCGGCGGTATGATGGGATCTATGATGGCTGACTTGAAAGGATTCCAGGGAGCTATCAATATGTCATTGAGAAATCAAGGCAAGAAAGAGGTTTCTTTGAACGAACTTGCTGTAATGTTGTTCCAGGAAGTTGAGTATGTATGGCCTCGTTTGGGTTATCCACCATTGGTAACTCCTTTCAGCCAGTATGTTAAGAATACTGCTCTTATGAACTTGATGCATACTCTTAAAGGTGAGCCTCGTTGGAAGACTATCGATAAGGATACAATGAATATGATTCTTGGTAAGACAGGTACACTACCCGGACAACTTGCTCCTGAAATCGTAGAGATTGTAAAAGAAAAAGGTCTTGAATTCTATACCGGAAATCCTCAGGATGCATTCCCTAACGAACTTCCTCGTTTCATCGAAGAGATGAAGAAAGAAGGTTGGGACAGAGGTAAAGATGATGAAGAATTGTTCGAATTTGCAATGCACGAAAGACAATATCGTGACTATAAGAGCGGTGTTGCCAAAGAGCGTTTCGAAAAAGAACTTGAGGCTGCTAAAGAAAAAGCAGGTGCTCCTAAGATTATCACCCGTCCTGTGGTTGAGGTTCCTGCATTCGATGCTGCAAAAGTTATGGAACTTCATCCTAATGCAATGCCTGTTCAGGCTGTGGCAAAAGGTAAACTTATCTGGCAATACAATGTTGCTGATGACAGCACAGCTCTTGCAATCGGTACTCCTGTTGAAGAGGGTAAACCAATGTGTTATATCCAAACATATTACGGTGTTGAGCCTGTAATGGCACCTAAGACCGGTAAGGTTATCCAAATCGAAGCAGCTCACAATGCTGATGTGGTTATCAACCAGGTATTGGCATTTATCGAGTAATCAGATTTGATATTATAGATTGGAGGGGTGGGCAGCTGTAAAGGGGTTCACCTCTCTGATTTTTTGTCACAAAGCTTGATTCCTGACAATAATCAATAAAACTATAAACCAATGAAACACATAATATCCATAGCATCACTGTTTCTGATTTCTTTGGTCTGTACAGCCCAGAATGAGGCTTATGAGGAATTCAGAAAAGGCCGTTCGCAGCAGCAGAAACAGTTCCTGACTGAAAGAGAGGCTGAGTATAAGAAGTTTAAAGAAGAGTATTATACTGCTTTCGAAAAGTACAAGAAGTTATACAGGGACTTTATCAATGAGGAGATAGGTGTTATAGATCTGATGACCTATGACGATGGACTTCCAATCGAGCCATTGGGCAAAGATGTTCCACAACCTGTAATCGTGACCTCTGCCAAGGCTGAAAAGAAACTTCTCAAATCGAGTATCAAAGCACTTTCTGATCTGACTCCCGAGCAGGTATTGAACTCGTTAAGTCAGGAAGAGGATTCTGTGGCTCAGATGGAACAGGCTGCCCAACTGATGGAGCAAATCGTCAAGTCAATGGAGGCAGAACGCGATGTGCCTGTCGTGGCACTACCTTTGACAAAAAGAGGCAATGAGGTAGTTCTCGAACCATATTCCCCCGAGGATTATGCAAAATGGAAAGAACAGGTAGAACAAACTCAGGTACAGGCTCCTCCTAAGCAGGAAGTTCAGAAAGCTCAACAGGTAGCAGATGACAAGAAGAAGGAAGAGGCTGTCAAAGAAACAAAGAAAGAGAGTAAAAAAGAGACTCAGAAGGAGAGTGGCTCGGTAGTCGCTGGTGTTCAGTTGCAGGAAGTGAAATTACAAACAGCTCAAAAGCAAGAGGTTGTAGAACAGGAGAGCAAGCAGGAATCCAAAGCAGAGGAAGAGGAGAAACCCATTTTCAATTATACAGAAGAGGGTATTAAAAGCAATGTTCCTTCAGGAAAACCTACTGAATATACCAGAATCTCGTCTCCATTTGGAACAAGAATACATCCGATAACCCGTAAAAAACAGACTCATAAAGGTATCGATATGACCGCTCCTCGTATGACTCCAATTTATGCAACGGCTGATGCTACAGTTACATTCGCTGCCTATAACGGAGGATATGGTAACTTTGTGAAGTTGAATCACGGCAATGGCTACAAGACTGCGTATGCTCATATGCATAAAATTGCGGTGAAGAATGGAGATAAAATAAAGAAAGGTGATTTGGTCGGCTATGTTGGAACAACAGGTAGCAGTACCGGAAATCACCTTCACTATGAGGTTTATTATAAGGATCAGTTAGTCGACCCTGCGACTACTCTTTAGTCTTTATTCGGAATTCTATTCTGTGAGAATATTCTTCCCCGGCGCGTAAAATGGCGTTGGGGAATTTTTTATGGTTGGGGGCATCGGGGCATCCCTGGCACTCAATAGCTACTCCGTCATAGTCGTTGTAGCTTCTGTTGGATTTGCTCTCAGGAGATCCTGCTAGCCAGTTTCCTGTGTAAATGACAACAGCAGGGTTGGTAGTCCACACCTCGAGTGCGATACCGGAAGTCTCTTCAAACAGATCCACTGCCTTTTTGAGTCCCTCTTTCTCTTCCAACAGCCAACAGTTGTCGTATCCTTTTCCTATTTTGAGGGCAGGGAAATCACAATTGATATCTTGGCCGATTTTCTTTGTACTTCTGAAATCCATAGGAGTACCTTCCACAGGGTCGAGTTCTCCTGAAGGAATAAGTTCTTCGTCGGTAGGAAGCCATTTGTCAGCATAAACTGTCATAAAGTGATCGAGTATAGAGCCGCTGTCCTCACCTTTGAGATTCCAATAGGTGTGATTTGTCAAATTTATAACGGTGTCTTTGTCGCAGCGAGCCTTGATCTCAAGAGATAAAACATTCTCATCGCTCCAATTGTACTCAGCTCTCACCTCCAGATTTCCTGGATATCCCTGATCTCCGTCCGGGCTCTTTAATGCAAAGACAACCTTCTGATTATCAGATTCTACAATATCCCATTTTTTATTGGCAAAGCCAACCGAACCTCCGTGCAGATGGTTTTCACCCTTGTTCTGGTCCAATTGGTACTCTTTGTCGTCTATTTTAAATTTTCCTTTTCCGATTCTTCCTGCAAATCTTCCGGGAATTTTGCCCGAACAGGGACCATCCTGGTAGTAGCTCTCCTCATCTGAATAACCCAAAACAATATCTCTCATCATATTGTTTTTGTCTGGAACCAAAACAGATACAATGCCTGCTCCAATGTCGGTAAGGATAATTCTTCCCTGATTCTTATTGACCAAATGTATCATATTACAATTTTCTTGCACCGTTACTGATTACTACAGGATAAATTTTTGGCTGATGTCCGAATCTTGCTTCAAACTCATCACAAGCAGTTTCAAGGAAACTTTCGTACAATTCCTCTTTAACAAGGTTGATGGTACATCCACCGAAACCACCACCCATCACTCTTGAACCGGTTACACCGCATTTGCGTGCAATGTCATTCAAGAAGTCAAGTTCTTCGCAACTCACTTCATAAAGTTTGCTCATTCCGTGATGAGTCTCGTACATCTTCTCTCCGACAGTCTCATAATCTCCTCTATTAAGAGCATCACAAACATCCAGAACCCTTTGAACCTCTCCAATCACATATTCTGCTCTGAGGTAATCTTCTTCTGAAATTTTCGATTTCACTGCCTCCAACATTTTCATATCGGCATCACGCAAAAATTCTACTTGGGGGTATCCATTTTCACGCATAACTTTACATACGTTTTCGCAAGATTCTCTTCTCTTATTGTATGCAGATGATGCAAGTTCGTGTTTTACAACACTGTCCAAAAGGACAACTCTATATCCTTTAGGATCAAATGGGAAATATTCAAATTCCATCGAACGGCAGTCCAATCTCATCAAATGTCCCTCTTTTCCAAAAATTGAAGCGAACTGGTCCATAATACCGCATTTCACACCACAATAGTTGTGTTCGGTAGATTGTCCGATACGTGCCAATTCAAATTTATCTATTTCCAAATTGAAAATATCGTTCAAAGCGTATGCGTAGGTACTTTCCAATGCTGCAGATGAGGACATTC
>JAZRBT010000067.1:0-2859 GCA_045635245.1 Candidatus Coprenecus sp. | reverse complement strand
TGCTCCATTGTGGCATTTCGAGTCCAGAGAACAGAAAAACTATGGCACTCACAACAAGGGATACCACAAAAAACGGAACAATATCTTTAATCTGGTCAAATATCTTATAATCAATTACTTTATTTACATAGTGGGAATGTATGAAGAACGAGATAACACTTACCGCTATCATTCCGTACAACAAAGCCTCAACACTTATAAAGACTCCTGCCAAAACCGGAATAACTGCCAGCAAAGTCTTTATAATCTCAAGTTTCAGGGTGATATCAGAACGACCATTGGCATTGATTATATTGGCTGCGGTAATCTGTATCGGAATAAAAATTCCTGAAAAGCACAAAATCTGAAGATATTCTATCGAAGGAATCCAGTTGTATCCCACCAGAGTGATGACTATCGAGCGGGCAGAAGCTGCCAGACCCAAGACTGCTGTAAAGGAAATCAGGACTGTGGTACGGAAGAATTTTCTGAAAACACGCAATTGTCTCTCCTTATCTTCCCGGATTGAAGAGAGTACCGGATATGTCACTCTTTGTATTACAATGCTGATATTCGAAGTAACCATACTTTTGAATTTTTCAGCTCTGGAAAATTGTCCCAACACAGAAGCGGAGTATGTTTTCCCAATAATGAAAGAGTAAATCTCATTCCAGATTACACTTATAATCGAAGTGAGCAGAAGTCTCCCTCCGAAAGAGAACATCTCTTTGAAACTATCCACTGAAAAAGAGAGGGTAGGGAACCATTTGGAACAAATCCACAATAACAGTGTATTTATCCCCAACCTTAAAATCTGCATCACTACCAATGCCCAGACACCATATCCCTGAAGGGCCATTAAAATGCCGGCAGTTCCACTTGCCAGAGATGAAGCAAGGGAAATAAAAGCCTGTGTCCTGAAATCAAGTTTTCTTATTAAAATTACTCTTTGTACAATACTCAGAGCATTGATTATCAACGATAATGATAGTATCCTAACAATATCGGAAAGTATCGGCTGGGAGAAAAATCCTGCTATGTAAGGTGAGAGAAAATATAATACTGCGTAAAGCAAAAAGGAGACTGCAAGATTGAAATAGAAGACAGTGTTGAAATCTTTGGAACTGACCTCCAGCTTTCTGGTCAATGCTCCGGTAAATCCACTGTCCACCAATGAATTGGCCAAAGTAATGAAGATAGTACTCATAGCCACTATTCCGAATTGCTCTGGAGACAAAATGTTTGCAAGGATGATATTGACAATTGCCATTATCCCCGTATTGCTCAAATTGTCTATAAATCCCCAGCCAATCCCCTTTGCAGTCTTATCTTTTAACTCACTACCCATTTATCGCTTTGATATAAATAGAAATCATTTGGGAAACATTCCTGTTCCAGTCATATTGGGATATTACATTCTGACGGGCAGCCTTTCCCATTTCATATCTTTTTTGAGGATTGGATACAAGAAATTCAATAGCCTTGTAAGCCTTGTGAGGATCTTCCTTAGGTACGATCATACCGGAGATTCCATCTTCCAAAACCTCTTTGAAACCATCAGTATCAGAAGCAACAATAGCAGTTCCGCAAGATGATGCCTCGACAGCACTCACCCCAAAACTCTCTCTGCGTGAAAGAAATACAGCAACATCAAAAGAATTGTAAACCTCGGGAAGTTTATGATTTTCAATAAATCCTCTGAAGATTACTTTATCACCAATTCCAAGATCATCAGCCAATTTCTCAAGAATCTCCCTGTCTGGACCTTGCCCCACTATTTCCAAAACAGACTCTTTGTCCGGATTATTCTCGACAAATAATTTATAAGCCTGAATCAAAGTATCGATACCGTAATTATGGGAAAGAGTCTTTACCGTTCCGATTACAACTCTTCCATCCCTGATATCTTCGGTATCATCGAAAAGAGATGTATCTACGCCGAATGGGACAATATCGATCTGCTTGCCGGTATATTTTGATGCCTCCACCGCCATTGCATTGCTTGTGGAAGTTATAAAATCTGCTTTTCCAAGGATATACTTTACACTCTGTCTGTTTATGAATGACTTTTTGGGAAACTCATAAATATCACTTCCCCAGACAGATATGATAAATGGAGAAAATCCTGAAAGGGCAGCAATCAGTCCATAACTTGTAGCATAATGTGCGTGTAAAATATCAGGCTTTTCCTCTTTGATAATCTCTTTCAGATAATTTACTGCCTTGCGGTGATTGGTCAGAGAGCCAAACACTTTTCCGATTTTTCCCGATTTTTTATAGGTAAACAAATCGTAAACATATACTTTGATACCAGCCTCAGAATAGAAACTGTCCAGCTCCGGTTTTATCGAAAACAAGACAATATCCATCCCCTTGCCGGAAAGGGAACTAACCCACCTTTTAGTGTGTATGCTTTGTGCATCAGAGAGTATTAAAACTTTCATAAAGTGAGATTTTAAAATAATAATCCTGTTTCAAATCGGTTGATTCCCAAATGCTCATAAGCCAAATCGGTAACCTCCCTGCCTCTGGGGGTTCTGTGAATATATCCCTCTTTAATCAAAAATGGCTCGTAAACCTCCTCCAAAGTTCCAACATCCTCTCCTACAGCAGTGGCAATCGTACCGACTCCGACCGGACCACCTTTGAATTTATGGATAATGGTAGTCAGAATCTTGTTGTCGATAGCATCCAGCCCTCTCTTGTCAATATTCAATGAATCGAGGGCGTATGAGGCAATATCCAGATCAATATAACCTGAACCTTTCACCTGAGCAAAATCGCGTACCCTTCTCAAAAGGGAGTTTGCTATTCTAGGTGTTCCACGACTTCTCAGAGCAATCTCGGTAGCAGCCTTGTCCTCTATCTCGATACCTAAGA
>JAZRBT010000066.1:0-4061 GCA_045635245.1 Candidatus Coprenecus sp. | reverse complement strand
GTCTTTTCTGCATTGGAGTGGTTGGAGGATTATTCAGCTATTGAATATCCTTTTGCAAAATATGACCTGGTGATTATCCCCGGTTTTCAGTTTGGAGGAATGGAGCATACCGGTGCCACATTTTATAATGCATCGCTGATGTTTTTGCCTAAGGAATACACTCTTGCGCAGAAACTAAGAAGAGATTTGCTGATTGCCCACGAGACTGCCCATATGTGGTTTGGGGATTATGTTACAATGAAATGGTTCAGTGGGGTATGGATTAAAGAGGTGTTTGCAAATTATTTTGCGGCGAGAATGATCAGACCTCACTACTTGGATATTGATTTCAAATTGCAGGATCTCTCTTTCAATGTCTCTGCATATATTGAAGACAGGAGTGCAGGGGCAAATTCTATTGAGCAAGAGTTGCCCAATTTGAGATATGCCGGATTGGTTTACGGCAATATAATTTATCAAAAGTCTCCTGTAGTGATGGATATGTTGAGTGAGAAGTTGGGGGAAGAGGCTTTCAGAGCATCAATTCAGGAGTATCTGAAAACTTATGCCTATTCCAATGCTTCCTGGGACGATTTGGTGGCTATTTTTGATAAACATTATGATGGGGAAGGGGAAACAATAGAGCAGTGGAGCAATTATTGGGTGTATGGTAAAGGTATGCCGACAGTTAAGGTGACCGAGGACGGTCTTATTGGGGAGGCAGAATCCCATCAGAAAGTGAAAACAGATACTTTGTACGGATATTATACAATACCTTCTGCTGATGGTTCATTTTATGGATATTTGCAGTTGGAAGAATCTACTTCCGATTTCATTCTCTGTAATTTGTATCTGATTGCAGAGGAACTGGCAGCCAAAAACAATATCTCCCAAGAACTTGTCCGCCAATCTCTACTGATAACATTGTATGAAAATTGGGTGAGAGGCAATCTCTCTGCGGAGAAGTATCTTCCGACGCTGGTAGAGTGGTTGGAAAAAGAGAGAAACCAGCAGGTGCTTCCTACAATTCTTTCAAATATATCTGCCGTTTGCCGTCGAGAGGGGTATGGCAGTGATTTGAGTCTTTCTGCCCAGGAGGCTCTATATTCTTATGTGACTTCGCATTCGGAACGAAGATATGTTACCCAGGTTTTCAGAACACTGGTTCCAATGGCGACTGACGGGAATATTTTGCAATATATATATAAGGTATGGTCGAAAGAGATTTCCGTTCCGGGGCTTTCGTTGAGTGAGAATGATTTTATAGATATCTCTTTGGAATTGGGAGTCAAGTTTCCTGATAAATATAAATCTATTGTTTCGAGGCAGTTGGCATCCATCTCAAATCCTGACAAGATAAGAGAGTACAGGTTTGTAGCACCTTCAGCCAATCCCGATCCTGCTGTAAGAGACTCTGTTTTCAATTCTTATTATGACCAGCAGAACAGAATGACTGAGCCTTGGGTGTTGAAGTCGTTGCTGTTGCTGCACCATCCTCAGTGGGGAGATTATTCTGTGAAATATATCTATCCATCTCTGGAACTTATGCCAGAATTGCAGCGGACAGGGGATATTTTCTTCCCTAAATCGTGGTGTGCCAATACTTTGCACAATCATTACTCCATTAAAGCAAAAGAGAGTGTCCTCAATTACTTAGAGAACACTCCCGACCTTCTGCCTCTATTGAAGAATAAAATTCTCCAATCTTCTTTCCACTTGGGAATCAATTAACTATTCTGTATAGTATTTGTAGAATAGAGGAATTGTTTTGATTCCGTTGTAGAATTGTTCCAATGGATAGTTTTCATTAGGTGAGTGGATTGCATCGGATCCAAGTCCAAATCCCATAAGGATTGATTTGATACCGAGAATCTCCTCAAATGCTGCGATGATAGGAATACTTCCGCCTGAACGTACAGGAACGGGCATTCTGCCATATACATCGAAGTATGCTTTTTCTGCTGCCTTGTAAGCGTCAAGGGTGATAGGGCAAACGTATGAAGCACCACCGTGAAGATATTTTACTTTCACTTTCACCGACTTGGGAGCGATGTTTTCAAAATATTCCTGGAACAATTTGCCGATAACTTCGTGTTTCTGATTAGGAACAAGACGGCAGCTTATTTTTGCGTATGCTTTTGAAGGCAATACTGTTTTTGCACCTTCTCCTGTGTAACCGCCCCAGATACCGCAGATGTCAAATGTAGGTCTGATACCTGTTCTTTCATTGGTACTGAAACCTTTTTCACCCCATTCTTCTGCGATGTCCAAAGAGTTTTTGTATGCTTCCAAATCAAATGGAGCTTCAGCCATTTTGGCTCTCTCTTCGTCAGTTACTTCCAATACGTCATCATAGAATCCGGGGATTGTGATGTGGTTGTTTTCATCCATAACATCTGCAATCATTTTTGAAAGGATGTTGATAGGGTTTGCAACAGCTCCACCAAAGATACCTGAGTGAAGGTCAGCATTAGGACCTGTCACCTCAACTTCCCAATAAGAAAGACCTCTAAGACCTGTGGTGATAGATGGTATATCGGGTGCAATCATACCTGTGTCAGATACAAGGATGATATCTGCTTTAAGCAACTCTTTGTGCTCTTCGCAGAATTTGGGAAGGTTGGGAGAACCAATCTCTTCTTCACCTTCAATCATAAATTTCACGTTACATTTGAGTTGGCCTGTTTTTACAAGGTATTCAAATGCTTTGGCGTGCATAAATGCCTGACCTTTGTCGTCGTCAGCACCTCTTGCCCAGATTTTTCCATCTTTCACAACTGGTTCAAATGGATCTGTATGCCATAGGTCGATAGGGTCAACAGGCATTACGTCCATATGTCCGTAGATTAGAACTGTTTTGTATGAAGGGTCGAGGATTTTTTCACCATAAGCAACGGGATGTCCTTCAGTTTCATATACTTGTGCTCTGTCAACACCTGCTGCAAGCATTAGTTCCACCCATTTTTCAGCACATCTGTACATATCTTGTTTGTGCTCAGATTGTGATGAAATCGAAGGGATTCTGATGAGTTCGAACAACTCGTTAAGGAATCTTTCCTTATTTTCTTCTAGATATTGGTTAATAGTCATCATTATTGTTAGTGTATATATTTGTTCATTTCGCTAATATAATGATTTTTTTTCTATTATGGATATTCTCCTGTTAAAGTTTACCAAAACCTACATTTTAGGCATTTTTTTTGTTAACTTTGCCGCATAAAAGATAAACAAACATACTTTAATTTAAAATGATGAAAAAAATTACTTTGTTTTTTGCGATGTTGCTGATGTCTGTAGCAGCATTTGCACAGTTTGATCCTATGGCTGCGCTGCCAATGGACAATACTGTAAGAGTAGGTAAGTTGGAGAATGGTCTGACTTATTACATTAAACACAACGAAATGCCTGCAGAACGTGCCGACTTCTATATCGTTTCGCACGTAGGAGCATTGCAAGAGAATGAAAGACAAGATGGTTTGGCTCACTTCCTTGAGCATATGGCTTTCAACGGTTTGAAATCTCTTCCCGGAAAATCTATGTTCACTTACCTTGAAGGTATCGGTGCAGAGTTCGGAAGAAATATCAACGCTTGGACAGGTCTTGAGAACACTTGTTATATGTTGAACAACATTCCTGTTGTAAGAGAAGGTGTTGTGGATACTTGTCTTCTTATCCTTCACGACTGGTCTTGCGCTATCGAAAACCTTGATTCTGAAATCAATAACGAACGTCAAGTTATTATCGAGGAGAGAAGAACTACTAATACAGCTCAAAGACGTATGGTGTTCCAAAGATATAAAGGTATCTTCGGTGAAGACCACAAATTTGCAAACACAAGTTTGATCGGTTCACAAGAAAATCTTGAAAACTTCGACCCTCAAGATCTTAGAGATTTCTATGCTACTTGGTACAGACCTGACCTGCAAGCAATTGTGGTAGTTGGTGATATCGATGTGGATCAAATCGAAAACAAAATCAAAGAAAAATTCTCAAGCCTTCAAATGCCTGAAAATCCTCAACCAAAACCTGTATTTGAATTTGCAGGAAATGTTGAGCCAAGAGTTAAAATCATTACTGACCCT